>JAFOCY010000037.1 GCA_017380995.1 Oscillibacter sp.
GATGCAGGGGTCGTGGCGGCCGTGGATCTGCAGCGTGGCGTTCTCCCGGGCGGAGAGACTGACAGTATCCTGGCTGCGGGCGATGGACGGCGTGGGTTTCATGGCCACCCGGAACACGATGGGCATTCCGCTGGTGATGCCCCCCAGAGCGCCGCCGGCGTTGTTGGTCCGGGCGGTGACGGTCCCGCCATCCATTTCAAAGGGGTCGTTATTTTCGCTGCCCCGCAGGGCGGAGCCTGTAAAGCCGGAGCCAAACTCAATGCCCTTGAGGCCGGGGATACCGAATATAGCGGCAGCCAGGCGGTTTTCAACGCCGTCAAACATAGGCTCACCCAAGCCCGGAGGCACCCCGATGGCGGCACACTCAATGGTGCCGCCGATGCTGTCCAGGGCTTCTTTGGCTTCCAGGATGGCGCGGCGCATCCGTGCGCCGGCCTCCTCGTCAATGACGGGGAACTCCTTGGCGGCGATGGCCTCGAACAGGCCCTTTGTGGGATGCAGGGGGAAGCGGATATCTTCTTCCGTTCCGATGGAGGAAAGATGGGCCCCTACATAGATGCCCCGGCGGGCTAAAATTTGCTTGGCGATGCCGCCCGCCACACACAAAGGAGCGGTCAACCGGCCGGAAAAGTGGCCGCCGCCCCGCATATCCGCGTGACCGCCCCATTTGACGGCGGCGGTGTAGTCCGCGTGGGCGGGCCGGGGCTTATCCGCAAGCTCGCTGTAGTCCTTGGAGTGCTGGTCGGCGTTGGGAATGACGGCGCAGAGGGGAAAGCCGCAGGTGACGCCGCTTTCTAAGCCGGAGAGGAACTCAGGGACATCCGTCTCTTTGCGGGCGGTGGTAAGGCCGCCCCGGCCACCGGGTTTGCGGCGGTCCAGAAACTGCTGCAGTTCCTCGAAATCAATGGGCTCTCCCGCGGGGAGACCGTGGATGGTGACGCCGATGGCCTTGCCGTGAGACTGGCCGAAGACGCCCACCCGGAGGATATGGCCGAATTCAGAGGACATCGAAGACACCTCCTAAGCGTTTGAATTCTTCAAAGAAGTTGGGGTAGGATTTGCTGACAGCCTGGGCGCCCAAAATGGTAACGGGGGCATCGGCTCTTGTTGCGGCGATGGCGGCGGCCATGACGATGCGGTGGTCGTTGGCGCCATCCACGGTGCCTCCGGTAAAGGTGCCGTCGGTGACGGTGAGGCCTTCCGGGTGTTCTTCCGCACGGATGCCAAGGCGGTGCAGCATGGCGGCCACGGTTGCAAGACGGTCGCTTTCCTTGATGCGCAGCCGGGCGCCGCCGGTAAACTCCGTTGTCCCCCTTCTTGCCGCCGCCATCACCGCAAGGGGCGGCAGCAGGTCGGGACATGGGGAGAGGTCGATGGTTGCATCCCCGGGTCGGGCCAATTTCCAGTAGAGGTCGGAGATGGCCTTGTCCCCCTGAGGGGAGCTGGGATTCAGACCGGAGAGAGTGAGGGGATGGTCTAAAAAGGCGGCGGCGTACCAGAAACCGGCCTGGGACCAGTCTGCCTCCACCGCGGTATCAAAGGCACGGTAAGGGGCGGGGGTGACGGTGAAGGTGCGTTCATCTACCTGCGCGGCCCGGACACCGGCCTTTGCCATGGCCTCGATAGTCATGGTAACGTAATCGGCGGATTCCAACGGCGTGGTGGAAACAATGGTGGAGGGTTTGTCCAACAGGGACAGGGCGAAGAGCAATCCTGTGAAAAACTGGCTGGAGACATTGCCGGGAAGACGGTACTCGCCGGGTGTCAGCTGCCCTCGAAGGGTGAGAACCCCGTCTTTCAGTTCGTGGAAGATGCCCCGCTCATCAAAGAGGTCGAAATAAGGCTTCTGTGGCCGCTCCATCAGCCGTCCGTGGCCGGTAAAGCTGCCGCCGCCCCGGAGGGCCAGCACGATGGGAATGAGGAAGCGGAGGGTGGAGCCGGATTCCCCGCAGTCCATATGGGGGAAGGGCGCGGCGGGCAGGTCCGCCCGGCGGCCGTGAAGGACGATGGCGTGATCGCCGTCGCTGCGCCAGGTACAGCCCAGAAGCTCCATGCACCGTAAGGTTGCTTCAATATCCTTGGAAAAAGAGAGGTTGGAGATCCGGCTTTCTCCTTCCGCCAGGGCCGCCGCGATCAAAAAGCGGTGGGCCATGGATTTGCTGGGGGGAGGGGTGATGGCGCCGGAGAGGGAACAGGGGTGGATGCGGATATCCATGTCAGACCTCCAGTCCCGCCCGGATGAGGGGCAGCAGTTCCCCCACCGGGATTTTTCGCAGCTCGCAGCGGCCGATAGCGGCGGGGACCACCACGGTGATGGAGTTTCCTGCGCGCTTTTTGTCCGATGCGGCGGCCTTTGCCAGGTCTTCGGCGGCAAAGTCGGTGGAAATGGGGAGGTCGTTTTTTGCAAGACAGTCGCAGATGCGCCGGGCGGTGCCGTCTTCCGCCCAGCCCAGGCGCTCCGCGGCGCGAGCCATGATGGCAAGGCCCGCCGCCACGGCGTGGCCGTGGGGGATGGCGAAATTGCTGCACTTTTCGATGGCGTGGCCGATGGTGTGGCCCAGATTCAGGCACTTGCGCTCGCCCTGCTCCTTTTCGTCTCGCTCCACAACGCCTGCCTTGTAGGCGATGCAGCGGGTGATGACTTCCTCCGGCACCAATTTGAGCGTGCCGTCCTCAAAGAGGGAGAAGAGGGACTCGTCGCAAAGGACGCCGGTCTTAATGGCCTCGGCAGCGCCGTCAGCAAAAACTGCGGGGGGCAGGGTCTTCAAACAGTCCGTATCGCAGATGACGGCAGAGGGCTGGAGAAAAACGCCTGCCAGGTTTTTGCCGTGAGCAAGGTCGATGGCGGTCTTGCCGCCGACTGAAGAGTCCACGGCGGAGAGGACTGTGGTGGGGAGCTGGACATAGCGGATGCCCCGCAGGTAAACGGCGGCGGCAAAGCCCGCCATGTCGCCGGTGACGCCGCCGCCAAGGGCGGCTACGCAGTCGGTGCGGGTGAGGTGGTTTTCCGCCAGAAACTCCAGGATCTCAGAGAGGGTGGAGAGGTTTTTGTGGCTCTCTCCGGCGGGGAACACATAGCTGCAAACGCCAAAACCTGCTTCTTTAAAGCTGGTCTTTACTGTATTTAAATATAAGGGGGCCACGGTGCTGTCAGCGATAACGGCAACTTTGCAGCTGCCCAGGGTGTTGAGGAGCAGCTGCCCGCAGCGGGGCAGGAGCTGGGTACCGATGGTCACATCGTAAGCGGGGGAGGTATGGACCTGGATGGTATGGGTAGACATAGGGTGGGCTCCTTTCGGAAGGCGTTAGTTGCCGCCGGCGGCGGCTTTGGCCTCGCGGCCTTCTTTGAGGAGCTGGCGAAGGGCGGCTTCATCCTGCTGCTCCAGGGCGGTTTTGTAGGCGCTGAGATGGCCCATCAGGATATCCACCTCCCGGGTCAGATGGTCCGCGTCCGCGAGCATCAGCTCGGTCCACATATCCTCGTCCAGCCGGGCAACGCGGGTCATATCCCGGAAGCTGCCGGCGGAGAAGCCCCGGCGGCGCTGGGCCTCGGGAGACTTGACGTAGGCGCTGGAGACGATGTGGGCAAGCTGGGAGGTATAGGCGATGATGCGGTCATGCTCCTCCGGGGTGGAGAAGGTGAGGGAGGCGAAGCCCACATCCAGGAAGAAGTCCTTCAGGGATTCCAGCAGGGGCATGTCCGTCTGATCGTCAGGAGTGAGGATCATGCTGGCGCCGACAAACAGGTCTTCCGTGGTGGCGGTGAAGCCGCTGCGTTCCCGGCCTGCCATGGGGTGGCCGCCGATGTAGGCGAAGCCATGCTCCGCCGCGATGGGGGCAAGAGCCGCCACAACGTGGCGCTTCACGCCGCAAAGGTCTACTAAAATCGCGGTCTTGGCGATGCGGTGGGCGTTTTGCTTTACCCAGTTGATGGCGGCGCCGGGGCGGATCGCCATCAAAATCAGGTCACACTGGGGGAGAGTCTCCTCCGTCAGGGGACCGTCAATGGCGCCGCTCATGCGGGAGAGCATCATGGTCTCGCTGTCCAGATCGGAGCCGTAAACGGTGTGGGCGGTGCGGCTTTTCGCCGCCTTGGCCATGGAGCCGCCGATCAGGCCCAGGCCGACGATGCCAACGGTCATAGCTTATCCCTCCAGATCCTTCATGGCGGCGTGAAGCTTCAAAAGCTTCTTGGCCAGGGGATCGAAAACCTCGGGCTTGAGGGACTGGGAACCGTCGCACAGGGCGTGGGCGGGGTCGTTGTGGACCTCGATCTGGAGGCCTGCGCAGCCGGTGGCCACGGCGCCCAGGGCCAAAGGCTCCACCAGCCAGCTCTTGCCGGTGGCGTGGCTGGGGTCGATGATGATGGGCAGATGCGTCAGCTTTTTCATAACGGGAATGGCGGCCAGGTCCAGCGTGTTGCGGGTGTAGCTTTCAAAGGTGCGGATGCCCCGCTCGCACAGGATCACGTTTTCATTGCCGCCGGACATCACGTACTCGGCGCTCATGAGCCACTCCTCGTATGTGGCAGACATACCGCGCTTGATCATAACGGGCCGGTCCTGATGACCCACGGCCTTGAGAAGGTCAAAGTTTTGCATATTGCGGGCGCCGATCTGGATCACATCCACATCCTTGAACAGGGGCAGCTGGCTCAGGTCCATCAGCTCTGTCACGATGGGAAGGCCTGTCTCCTGACGGGCGACCTTCAGGATCTCCAGACCACGCTGGCCCAGGCCCTGGAAGGAGTAGGGGGAGGTGCGGGGCTTGAAGGCGCCGCCGCGCAGCATGGTGGCGCCGCTGGCCTTCACGGCCCTGGCAATGGCCACCACCTGCTCCTCGGTCTCCACGGAGCAGGGGCCTGCCATGATGGTGAGGTTGTCGCCGCCGATGGTGGTGCAGCCCAGGTCGATGATAGTGTCCTCGGGATGGAACTTGCGGTTGGCGTTCTTATAAGGCTCCTGGACGCGCTTTACGCTCTCCACGATGTCCAGGGCGGCGATCAGGTCGCCGTCCAGCTTGGAGGTATCGCCCACCAGACCCAAAATGGTGTTGGAGTGGCCGATGCTCTCATGGATGACGATGTTTTTTTCCTGCAACCATGCCTTCAGACTTTCCAGCTGGGCCTGGTTGGGATCATGCTTCAGGACGACGATCATAAGTAGTTCCTCCTTAAAATTTCCGCAGATGCAAAAAACCCGTGGCCGGTCTGGCCACGGGTATCATGTACGGGTGGTATTCGACCACTTCTTCCTTACACGCCGGTGTTTTCAGCCAAACCGAAATAAGCCTTACCATAAAAATAGGCAAAGCTAAAGTAGCGGTATTCAGCTGCGCGGACGATCATGGTCATGGTCAGCGTTCCTTTCGGAAGTCTTTAGATGCTTAAAGCATAACACTTTACCAAGCAAATGAAAATTGTGAGTTTTTACAAATACACAGGCTTTTTTTGACGTCTGCGATAAAGATGAATCTTTGGCGGCAGGAGAGAAAGCGGACGCTCGTCTTGACTTCTATTTCTGTACCCATTACAATAAAAACCACGGATTTTAACAAAAGGTTGTGTTTTTATGAAGATCATTTCCCAGCTGGGTATTATTTTCGGCATCTATTGGGTCAGCCAGATCATTGAGGCGGTGCTGCCCTTCAGCTTTCCCGCAAGCGTCATCGGCATCCTGTTGCTGCTGGCTCTGCTGATTCCCGGTATTTTGAAGACGGAGAGCATCCGGGAGGCGGCGGATTTCCTCACCGGAAACCTGACATTCTTCCTTCTGCCGGTGTGTTCGAGCATCATGAACTATGTGGATATCATCGGGGAAAACCTGGTGCCCTTTTTCGTGATCTGCACGGTGTCCACCTTCGTTACCTTCTTTGTAGTCTTTTATACGGTGCGGTTTACCTGCCGCCTGATGGAAAAGAAAGGAGGGGAGGAGAAATGAACGCTCTGGTCCAATCTCCCTTCTTTGGCCTGGCCCTTTCCGTCCTGGCTTATATCATCGGCGCAAAAGCCCAAAAGCGTATCCGCTTCGCCCTTTGCAACACCATGATCGTGGCGGTGACCACTGTTATTACCGTGCTGACAGTGTGCGGTGTCTCTTATGATACATACTATGAGGGCGGCTACATCATCAACCTCTTCGTCTCTCCCGCCACAGTCTGTCTGGCAGTGGGCATTTACGATAAGCTGCCTCTGCTGAAAAAGAACTTTGTGCCGGTGATGGCGGGCTGCGCTGCCGGAATGGTTTCCTGCATTGCCTGCGTGTGGATTCTCTGCCGCCTTTTTGGAGTGGATGCGGCGGTGACGGCGGCTCTTCTGCCCAAGTCCGTCACCATGCCCATCGCAACGGCGGTGGCGGATTCTCACGGGGGATTGGTGCCTATTACCATCGTGGCGGTGATTTATACCGGACTTTTGGGCAATCTCTTCGCCCCCGCTCTCCAAAAGCTCCTGCGGACGGAGGATACGCTGGCCATGGGCCTTGCCATCGGCGCGTCCAGCCATGCCATGGGCACCGCCAAGGCCATTGAGATGGATAAGACCATCGGCGCTATGAGCGGCCTTGCCGTCGGCGTTTGCGGCGTGATCGTGGCC
>JAFOCY010000038.1 GCA_017380995.1 Oscillibacter sp.
AGCTCGTAATCCTGCCAATCGTTCGCGATCCACATAATCGTTTCTCCTTTATCCTGCATTACCGCATGGTAAATCCTATAATAAATCAGTGTATTATACCGCGTTTTGGGGTCATCCGTCAATGGATAAAACGTAAACTCTATCCCGCCGCTGCCCTCACCCACTCCCCGCAGGGGCGGCCATCGGCCTCCCTCCACGCCTTGTCTTCCCCTCCGTCTTCTGGTATATTGGGCTCAAAGGGAAGGAGGTCCCTCCATGAAATACGCCAAATATACCCTGCTCCCCATCCTGATCGCCCTCATTTTTCTTTTACTGGCCCTGCCGGACCTGACGGGGAAACCACTTTTCCGCTCCCCGGCCTACAATACCGCCGAAGCCTATCTGGCAGAGCATTATGCCGACTTGGACCTTGCCATCGGTGACATTTCCTGGAATGACCACGGCGGCGATTACCACGTGAATATCTATTCCCCCAGCAGTCCCGACACAAACTTCACGCTTGTTGTCGGTTCCCGCTCCAAGGCAGTGGAGCAGGACACCTATGCACAGGACGTTCTCGGCGGCGAAAATACCGCCGACCGGCTATACTGGGAATACCGTACCCTGGCAGATTCCCTGCTGGAAGACCCCGCCTTTCCCTTTGACCACAACAGCAGCTACGGTTTGCTGCTCCTTGACGAGGAAAACACCGCCAATCTGGTTCCGGACGGAACTTACGATGTACGGGAGCTGGGCGCAAAAGCAGGGTTCCTGGAACTCCATGTGCAGACGGAATACCTCACTGCGGAGTGCGCCGCCCAACTTCTTCTGGCACTCAAAAATCACATGGATGCCCAAAACTTTTCCTTCTGCTCTGTGGACCTGATCCTTTGGACCCGCCCGATAGATCCAAACTCCGGTACTCTTGGAAACGCTGAGGAGCTGAATGTATCCGGTTTTCTCTATGCGGATATTTACGCCGAAGGCCTGGAAGAGCGCGTGCAAGCCCATATCAAGCCCTAAAAAAGCCGCCCATACGGGCGGCTTTTTCGTTACGTTCTTTTTACTATATGATCCTTGTCCTTGAAGATATGGTCTTCCGGTACGCATCCCCGGACGCAGGAGGTGGGGTACACGCTCGCCCGGCGGCCCAGGATGGTGCCGGGATTGAGGACGCTGTTGCAGCCCACTTCCACGTTGTCTCCCAAAATGGCGCCGAACTTCTTCCGACCCGTCTCGATGCGCTCTTCCCCGTTTTTCACAGTGACCAGCGTCTTATCGGACTTGACGTTGGAGGTGATGGACCCGGCGCCCATGTGGCTCTTATAGCCCAGGATGGAATCACCCACATAGTTATAGTGGGGGGTCTGGACGTTGTCAAAGAGGATCACGTTTTTCAGCTCCACGGAGTTTCCCACCACGCACTTTTTACCAACCAGCGCGCTTCCGCGGATGAAGGCGCAGTGGCGCACCTCCGTCTCCGCGCCGATGATGCAGGGAGCGCCTAAGAATGCAGTAGGGGCCACCGTGGCGGTCTTATGGACCCAGACCTGGGGACTCACCTCGTCATATTCCTCTCCAGAGAGCTTCCCGCCCAGAGAAATAATGAGCTCTTTGATGCCGTCCAGGGCCTCCCAGGGATAGGAAAACCCGCTGAGGTACTCCCCTGCCATGGTATGGCTCAGGTCCAGAAGGTCGGTGATGCGCAGTTCCATAAATATCGTCTCCTTTTTCGCTGTGGGATAGCTTATGCCTCTTCCATTCCCATGAGAACCTTTTCCGGAGTGATGGGAAGCGTCCGGTGCCACACGCCAGTGGCCCGGGCCACCGCCTGGGCGATGGCGGGAGAGGGGGTATTGATGACCACCTCTCCGATGGACTTGGCGCCAAAGGGACCGGTGGGCTCGTAGCTTGCCTCAAACTCCACCTGGAGTTTTCCCATATCCAACCGGGTGGGGATTTTGTACTGGAAGAAATTATTTTCCGTGATGCGGCCCTTCTCATCATAGGTCACATTCTCGCTCAGAGCCATGCCAATGCCCTGGACGATGCCGCCTTCCGCCTGGATGCGGGCCAGATGGGGGTTGATGGGGGTGCCGCAGTCCACCACGGCCTTGTAGTCCAGCACCTCCACGCTGCCGGTCTCCTTGTCCAGCTCGATCTCCACCATGCCCACCATATAGGGCGGCGGGGAGACGGGAGAACAGTGGGTGGCGGTGACCTGGGCGGAGGTATTGTTGCCGATGGTGGTCTTGTTGGCAACGTCAGCCAAACTCACCTCCGCGCTGCCATCTTTCTTCCGCACGGAAGTGGAGGCAAACTCCACTTCCTCCACGGTGCAGCCCAGCATCTGCGCTCCGATGGCGCAGAGGTTAGCTTTGAGCTGCGTGCAGGCCTTTTCCACGGCCTTTCCGGTGACGTAAGTGGTGGAGGAGGCGTAGGAGCCGGAATCGTAGGGGGAGGAGTCGGTATCCGCGCCGAAGACGGCGATGTCCTCCAGCTTGCAGCCCATGCACTCCGCCATGATCTGGGAGAGGATGGTGTCGCAGCCCGTGCCCATATCCGCCGCGCCGATGGAGAGGGTGTAGGTGCCGTCCTCCTGGAGGCGGACTGTTGCCGAGCCGATATCCACGTTGGAGATGCAGGAGCCCTGCATGGCCATGGCAACACCGGCGGAGCGGACCTTGCCATTGCCCATATCGCGGACAGGCCACTTCTCCTCCCAGCCGAAAATCTCTTTTGCCCGGGTCAAACAGCGGTCCAGGGCGCAGGCGTTGGCCTTCTCGCCGTAATAGGCGGGCATCACCATGCCCTCCCGGAGGATATTCTTTTCCCGCAGGGCAACGGGGTCCATCTCCAGCATCTCCGCCAGCTCGTTCACGGCGGACTCCACCGCGAAGATGCCCTGGGTTGCGCCGTAGCCGCGATACGCGCCCGCCGCCTGGACATTGGTGTAGACAACATCATAGCTGAAGCGGAAGGCCTCCAGTCCTCCGGTATAGAGAGGGATGGATTTATGGCCGGAAAGGCCCACCGTGGTGGGGCCGTGCTCGCTGTAAGCGCCGGTATTGGAAAGGGTATGGAGGTCGATGCAGCGGATATGGCCATCCTTCATGGCGCCGATCTTCACCGTCATCTCCATCTCATGGCGGGGACAGCCCGATGTCTGGCACTCAGCACGGGAGAAGACCATGCGGGCGGCCCGACCGGTCTTCCAGGTCACAAAGGCGGGGTAAACCTCGGCAACGCTGGTCTGCTTGGCACCAAAGCCGCCGCCGATGCGGGGCTTTTCCACCCGGACCTTACTCTGGGGGATATCCAGGGCGTTGGCGATGATGCGGCGCAGGTGGAAAACGATCTGGGTGGAAGAGACCACGTGGAGCCGGCCGTAGGGGTCCAGCTCCGTGTAGGTACGGAAGGTCTCCATCATGGCCTGCTGGCAGGCCTTGGTGTGGTAAGTCCGGGTAAAGGTGAGGTCGCAGTCCGCCATGACTGCTTCCACATCTCCGTCCGAGGTGGTCTCCTGGGCCACCAGGTTGCGCTTATTGTCCGCGCCCACGGGGATCACGCTGACCCAGTCCTCCTCCGGGTGGACCAGAACGGGGTGATCCAGGGCAGTGTGCATATCCAGTACCGGCTCCAGTACGGTATATTTCACCTTGATGCGGCGCAGGGCGGTGTTGACGGCCTTTTCCGTCTCGCCAGCCACGATGGCAACGCCATCGCCCACATACCGCACCCGGCGGTCCAGGATCAGCCGGTCCCAGGGGGAAGGCTCCGGCGAGGTCTGACCCGCCAGAGTAAAGCGGCGCTGGGGTACATCCTTGTAGGTATAGACGGCCACGATGCCCTCCACCTTTTTGGCAAGATCAGTGTTGATCTCTTCAATGAGGGCATGGGCATGGGGGCTGCGCAGGACCTTGACCACCAGGGCGTCGGCGGGGGTCACATCCTCCATAAAGGCAGGCTTGCCCAAAAGGAGCTGCATGGCGTCCTTTTTCCGGACAGCGGCGCTTACGTGCTTATTCTCCATGCTCAGCCCTCCTTTTTGGAATCGAGGTACGCCCGGATGCCCCGCAGCTGACCTTCATAGCCGCTGCAGCGGCAAAGGTTGCCCGCAAGGTAGGCGCGGATCTCATCATCGGTGGGGTCGGGATTTTCCCGCAGCAACGCGATGGTATTCATCACAAAACCGGGGTTACAGAAGCCGCACTGCTCCGCGCCCTGGTCCGCAATAAAGCCCACAAAATCCGCCGCCTCTTCCTGGAGCCCTTCCAGGGTCTGGACATGGTGTCCCGCGGCCCGGGCGGCCAGGGTGGCGCAGGAGAGGATGGGCTTTCCATCCAGGAGGACGGTGCAAAGGCCGCAATTTTCCGTCTCGCAGCCCCGCTTCACGCTGAGACACCCACGGGCGCGGACAAAGTCCAAAAGCAGAGTGTCGGCTTCGATATGCGCGGTAACGGCTTTGCCGTTTAAAGTCAGCTTGATCTCCATATCAGCCCTCCTGTTCCTTCAGCGCCAGCGCGGCCCGGCGGACCAGCACGGCGGCAACTTTTCGGCGGTAATCGGCGCCGGAGCGGGAGTTGGAGCCAAAAACGGCCTCCGCCGCAACTTTCCCACCAAAGGCACGGGCAGTCTCTTCCGTGATGCCCTCTGCCAGAACGCCGCCGTCAGGATAAATGGCGGCAGGGCGGGGACAAGCCCCCACCACGGCGAAGGTCTCCCCCTCCCGGTGCACCACGGCGCAGGTCAGGACGGGGATATCGGTCTTGGTGTTGCGCTGGGAGAGGTAGCAGATGCTTCGCCGGACCTTGGGGATGATGATGCGCACCAGAATGTCCCGCTGGGTACGGGGCAGGGCAGCAAATTCCTCCATGGTCAAAACCCCGGCCTTATAAAGCTCCACCTTAGCCTCCAGAGCCATCAAAATGGTGGTCACATCGGAAAAGCCAAACCGGGCATAGACGCTGCCGCCCACGGTGGCGGAATTACGGAACTGGACGCCCACGATGCCCTTGAGGCTTTCGGCGATGGCTCCCTGGGAAAGGGTCTGCAGGCCTTGGTGCTGTTCAAAGGCACGCAGGGAGACCATGGCGCCCACGCGGTAATCCGTCTCCGTTTCCTCAATGGCGTCAAGGCCCAGGTCGCAAAGGTCGATGGCCGTTCCCACATTGCGCTTTTGCAGGTTCAGCCAGCCCATGCCGCCCAGCACCACGTTATTTCGCTTCTGGGCCAGGGCATAGGCCTCCTCCAGGCTCTTGGCCCGGACATATTCTCGGATGGTCAGCACAGCGCTTCCTCCTTTGTATGTAAACTATAAAAACAGTATACCAGAACCGCCCTCCCGTTTCAACGGCGACAGCAAAAGAAAAGGCCTCCCCAAAGGGAAAGTCTTCAAAAATTACTGCCCTGTTCTACATCCCGCTCCGCAAAGGCGGCGTGGATCGCGTTGAGCACCCGCTTTTTATCGCCGCTCCAAAGGGGGGCGATGAGGTCTTTTTTCGCCCCGTCTCCGGTCAGGCGGTGGATGACCATTTCCCGCGGAATGGCACGCACGCATCCTTCCAGGGCAGCAATATATGCCTCCATGGTCATGGTCTCAAATTTCTCCGCCAGATAGTCCGCCGCCAGGTCCGTTCCCCGCAGAACGTGAAGCAGGTGGAATTTTACGCCCGCTGCGCCGCTGCGGCCGATATACCGGGCAGTCGCTGCCATATCCTCCGCCGTTTCCCCGGGCAGGCCCAGGATCTGGTGGACGATGACCTCCGCGCCGATGGCGCGCAGCTTCTCCACCGCCCGGTCAAAAACCTCCAACTCATAGCCCCGGCGGATATAGGCGGCGCTTTGGGGATGGATGGTCTGAAGACCCAGCTCCACCCAAAGGGGCTTGCTGTCCGCCAGCCTTTCCAGCATGGCCATGACCTCTTCCCCCAGGCAGTCCGGCCTGGTGGCGATGGAAAGGGCCACAATGTCCTCCCCTTCGATGGCCCGGCGGAACAGCCCCTCCAGTTTCTCCACATCCCCGTAGGTGTTGGTGAAGGACTGGAAGTAGGCGATATATTTGGCATGGGGACCGGCCTTGGCGGCTACCCGCGCCTTTGCTGCTTCCATCTGTGCAGAAATATCCCCTACCGCGGCGAAGGCCCCGGCGCCATCACAGAAGATGCACCCGCCCCGTCCATCCTCCCGGTTGGGACAGGAGCAGCCGGAGGAGAGGGACAGCTTATAGACCTTGGTCCCATACCGGGCCTTGAGGGCGGTGTTCAGATCATTCCAGTACATCGGTTTTCTTCGCCGGGTAGGGGATGAAGTAAGGCTCACTGCCCCGCTCCTGAAGCTTCTGTCTCAGCCAGGCCTTGATCTTCTCCACACCCTCTTCCGTCCAGGGGAAGGTCTCGGTCTCGATGTCCTTTGCCAGCTCAAAGCTGGTGTTCTCGTAGACCCAGACCTGGATGGCGGAGCCGTCCTTCCCCAGCCAGCCGCTGCGCTGGAAACGGTAGCGGAAGGTCCCGACACTCCCGGGAAAAATGGAAGCTCGAGTAAAGAAATTCATATCCAGAAAGTCGAATGTCTCGTTCATGGTGCTTCACTCCTTGCAGTGTTTTCGGTAATAAAGGTAGGAATAGGCCGTAGGAAGACCCACGATCAGAAGGATCAGTCCCAGGGTACAAAGGGTGTTCACAGCGTTCAGGAAGGTCAGCAGCAGGAATACCACACCGCCCGCCATCCAGAGCCAGCCGCCAAAGCGGTGGGTGGCGTTCCAGTTCTCCTCGTCGTTCAGCGTCCAGGGGAGCTTAATGCCCATGGTGTAGCTCTGGCGGCACTTGGGAAGGTAATTTCCCACAACGATGAACATGACGCCCACCATCAGCTCGGCGATCAGGGCCATATTCACTTCCATCCCCAGCGCATAGAGGTAAACTGCGCCGCAGGTAAGGATGGAGATGACGGGGCAGCTCCACAGGACCAGCTTATACATCTTATCCTGGATATTCTTCCGCTTGGGGTCCATCATGGTGCCGAAGGCGCACAGCAGATGTACCGCCACCAAAAAGGCCGGCAGGCCGAAAACGGCAAAAGCCTTGGAGGACCATCCGTCCGCCACGCCGTTGACATCACAATGGGTGGCGATGGTCTCCGGCAGGCGGGACCAGAGGGCAAGGCCCAACAAAATGGGCAAAGCGGTAATGATGGTAGTGAGGATCAAGGTCCCCTTATTTCGTTTCAGCATGGTCCGTTCCTCCTTTCAATTCGGAAAGCCAGAGCATCACTTCCTCCACCACGGAGGTGTTCAGCTCATAAAAAATAAAGTTCTTCTCCCGGCTCTCAAACACCAGTCCCGCCTTTTTTAAAATTCCCAGGTGGTAGGAAATGGTGGCTCCGGTCATGTCGAAATGGCTGCCGATCTCCCCGGCGGAAAGCCGCCCGCTTTTCAAAAGGGTCAAAATATCCCGGCGGATGGGGTCGGAGAGGGCTTTGAAGGTCTCTGCAAAACCCATGGGATCACCTCCCGGAAGTATTTAGAAGTTTTTCTAAATATAGAGTAACACCCGGATCCGAAAAAGTCAACTGGTATTTAGAGGATTTTCTAAATACTTGATGGCGGCAGAAAAATACCCTATACTAAAAGAACTTCCAAAAAGGAGTTTTTTATGAAGATCCTGGTTCTCTCCGATTCCCACGGAAATATAGACAACATGGTTCAGGCGGTGGAAAAGGTCCAGCCCCGGCTCATCCTCCATCTGGGAGACTGCTGGGGGGACGCCCAGCGCCTCCAAAAGCACTTTCCGGACATCCCCCTGGAGCAGGTCCCCGGCAACTGCGATTACCGCTCCTTTGAGGAGCCGGAGCGTCTCCTCTTTATCGAGGACAAGCGCATCTTCCTCTGCCACGGCCACACCCTGGGGGTAAAGCAGTCCCTGCTCCGGGCCGGGTATAAGGCGGAGGAGGAAAAGGCGGACCTGCTGCTTTTCGGCCATACCCACCGCCCCCTGGTGGACCGGCGGGGCAAGACGCTTTTCATCAACCCCGGCAGCATCGGGGACTATTTCCAGCCCTTCTATGCCGTAGTCACCATTGAAAACGGCAAGGTGGATGGGCACACCTATCCGCTGCACGAATGATCCCCCAACCGGATCAACCAACGACCCGGCACATCAAACGATCAGGAGGATGCCAGATGCAATATCGATTTGAAACTACCTATGATCAAAAAGCCCTGTCCGTAATGGCAAAATGTATCCGGAAAACCGCGAGGAAATCCAAAAGCAGGCGAAGCCATATTTTCGGCTGGATCGTAGTTGTATTGGCCCTCTTTCTTTCATTTTCTTCCGGTGAGGAAGGCTTTTCCATAACCTTCAACAAAGTCATTACCTGGATCGCGGCACTTGCCATCATCGCCGCCCTTATTTTTGAAGACCAGCTCAATGGTTATTTTGCCGGAAAGCGTATGCTCAAAGGGACTGAGACTGCCATCTCCACCTTTGATACGAACTACCCGGACACCTTTCTCTCTGAGACCGCCATTGGAAAATCGGAGTTTTCCTATGGGAAAGTCCTCCTGACCGCCGAAACGGAGCGCTATTTTGTGTTTGTATTCAGTGCAAACCACGCGCAAATCTATGATAAACAGAGTCTCTCAGGCGGAAGTGCAGGTGCGTTCAGGGACTTTATCTGCGAAAAAACACAAAAAACGGTCATACCGGTTAAGTGACAAAAGCGCAAACAGCGCCCCCTTTTATAGGGGGCGCTGTTCATTTCTGCCGGAAATATCCTGCTTGTTTTCAGCCGATAAATAGACCGGATGATTTTAGTGTTCCCGGCCGCAGGACTCGCAGTGGCCGTCGCACTGCTTGAGCTCGTCGCCGTACTCGATGCCGTTGCGGTCATAGTAGTCCTTCACGGCGGCGCGGACAGCCTCCTCCGCCAGAACGGAGCAGTGCATCTTGTGTGCGGGCAGACCGTCCAGAGCCTCGGCCACAGCCTTGTTAGAGAGCTTCAAAGCCTCGTCCAGGGTCTTGCCCTTGATCATTTCGGTGGCCATAGAGCTGGTTGCGATGGCGCTGCCGCAACCGAAGGTGATGAACTTCACGTCTTCGATGACGCGGGTCTCGTCATTCACCTTCAGGTACATCCGCATGATATCGCCGCACTTGGCGTTACCCACCTCGCCGATGCCGGAAGCGTCTTCCATCTTGCCGACATTGCGGGGATTCTGGAAATGGTCCATGACCTTATCGCTGTAAAGAGCCATTGTTATTTTTCTCCTTTAGATGGTTTGTGGTTAGATAATGTGGGGCATTTTGCCGCTTTCCAGGGCGTCCCACACGGGGGACATATCGCGCAGGTACTGGATGACGCCGGGGAGGGTCTCCAGAATATAATCCATTTCTTCCATGGTGTTATAGTCGCTCAGGCTCAGGCGCAGGGAGCCGTGGGCGATCTCATGGGGACGGCCCAGGGCCAGCAGCACGTGGCTGGGATCCAGAGACCCGGAGGTGCAGGCAGAGCCGGAGGAAGCGGCAATACCCTTAGCATCCAGCCAAAGGAGCATGGACTCGCCCTCAATGCCCTCAAAGCAGACGTTCACGTTGTTGGGAAGGCGGCGCTTGGCATCGCCGTTGAGCACGGTGTGGGGGATCTGCATGATGCCCTCAATGAGCTTATCCCGCATGGCGGTGAGCTTAGCGGTGTTCTCCTCCATCTTGCCGCAGATCTCCTCCAGGGCGGCGGCAGCGCCGCAGATACCGGGGATGTTCTCGGTGCCGGCACGCTTGCCACGCTCCTGCGCGCCGCCGTGGATCACGTTGGTCAGGGGGATGTTGCGGCGGACATAGAGGGCGCCCACACCCTTGGGGCCGTGGAACTTATGGGCAGAGCAGGAGAGCATATCAATATGCATGGCCTGGACGTCGATGGGCAGGTGGCCCACGGCCTGGACGGCGTCAGTGTGGAAGAGGACACCAGCCTCATGGCAAACCTTGCCAATCTCAGCGATGGGCATGACGGTGCCGATCTCATTGTTGGCAAACATGACGGTGACCAGGCAGGTATCGGGGCGGATGGCCTCCTTCACCTGCTGGGCGGTGACCACGCCGTCGGCGGGGATATCCAGCAGCGTCACCTCAAAGCCCTCCTTCTGCAGGGCCTGGAGGGTGTGGAGAATGGCGTGATGCTCGAAAGCGGTGGAGATAATGTGCATCTTGCCCTGGCGCTTGCCGATGGCAGCGGCGCTGCGCAGTGCCTGGTTATCGGCCTCGCTGCCGCCGGAGGTGAAGATGATCTCACGGGGCTGGGCGGCGTTGAGATGCTTGGCGAAAACCTCGCGGGCGGCGGCAAGCTTTTCAGCGGCCAGCTGACCGGGAGTATGAAGGCTGGAAGGGTTGCCGTAGAGCTCCTGGAAGCAGGGGAGCATGGCGTCAAGGGCAGTCTTGCTGACAGCAGTGGTTGCCGCGTTATCTACATAGACGTTCATTGGAATTCCTCCTAATCCTATCTTTTTACTATGATATAGTTATGGCATAGTTTGGCCTCCTTGTCAATAGGGAATCCACGAAAGTGAAAAAAAAGCAGGGACGGACCTTGTCCGCCCCTGCTCGAGGAAAATCTTCCGCTTTTTCGATCCTCAAAATTCATAGTCCACCGCCACCCGGTCGGTGCGGATGGACTTGCACAAGGCGGAGACCGCCTTGTGCCGGGAATCGTTCTTGTACTGGTCCAGAGCCTCTAAGCTCTCAAATTCGCTGACCAACACCGCATCATAGTTCCCCTCCCCCACGTTCCGGGCCACTTCGCTTTTGAGAAGCTGGGGGATCACGCCCTGGAGGGCGGCAAGGCCCGTGAGGAACTGTTCTTGTTCCTGCTCGGTGCCGGGACGGAACTTCCACATGACGATGTGACGGATCATATTCTCACTCTTTCTGTTTTTTGTTGTAGGCCGCGATGCCAAGGCCCAAAAGCTCTATGGCGCGGCGCAGGTCCTCTTCTTTTGTGACATAGGCGATGCGGATCTCATTTTTGCCCATGCCGGGCGTTGCGTAAAAGCCCTCACCGGGGGCGTACATCACGGTATCGCCGCCGTCGTCAAACTCCTGAAGGAGGAAATATTGGAGCTTCTCAGCGTCATCCACCGGGAGCTTTACCATGAGATAAAAGGCCCCCTCAGGACAGCGGAACTCCGCACCGGGAATGTTTTTGAGACTCTCCACCACCGCGTCACGGCGGCTGCGGTACTGCTCCCGGATCTCGGCATAGTACCCCTCTCCCAGGGCACGATAGAGGGCGGCGGCGCCGATCTGGTCCAGCGTTGCGGCACAGAGGCGGCCCTGGCAAATTTTCAGGGCATGGCCCAGCAGCTCATGATTTCGGGAGAGGATGGCCCCCACCCGGGCGCCGGTGGCGGAAAAACGTTTGGAGATGGAGTCCACCACGACGATATTCTCCGCCGCGCCGGTAAACTCCAGGAAGGAGCTCAGGGGCTCGTCACCGTAGACCAGCTCCCGGTAGACCTCATCACCGATGAGGAACAAATCGTGCTTCTTAGCGATGTCCACCAGGACTCCCATTTCCTCCTTGGATAACACCACACCGGTGGGGTTCCCGGGGTTCGTCACCATAATGGCCCGGGTCCTGTCGTTGATCAGGGGCTCAATGCGGTCCCGGAAGGCGAAGCGGTAGCCCTCCGCGCCGGAAGTAGGAATGGGGCGGATGGCGGCCCCGGTGACATTCACAAAGGTCATATAGTTGGGATAGAAGGGCTCGGGAACTAAGATCTCGTCCCCCTCTCCAAGAATGCAGCTCAGAACGATCTGCAGCGCCTCGCTGCCGCCGTAGGTAGCCAGAATATCCTCCCGGCCCACTTCAAAACCCAAGCCGCAGTAGTAATCCTTCACAGCGTCCAGGTACACCTCCACACCGGGAGAGGGGGCGTAGGCCAGGACGCTTTCCCGGAAATCTCCGATAGCGTCGAAAAAGGCCCGGGGGGTGGGGACATCCGGCTGGCCGATATTCAGATGGTACACCTTTTTCCCCTGCGCCTGCGCCGCCACCACATAGGGGTGGAACTTGCGGATGGGAGAAAGGGCGCAGCGCTCGATACGGCCGGAAAATTTCATAAGGGGTACCTCCTTGTTGTTGCTTTGCTTTAGTATAAGCAGTTCCAAGGAAGAAGTCAACATTTTTCGGAATGCCCGGTATGCCGTTTTTTCATGCCGGTAGAAAGTAAAGGACCGGTGAGAACACCGGCCCCCTGGGTTTATACTAAAACTTATGAAAACGGTTTAAAACCGTTTTATAGCGCGAAGCGCGTTCAGTTTTTATGAGACGCCGAGTTGTGCCGCTGGCACAATTCGAACATGCACAGCACGCGAGATTCTTGATGAAACTTTTTCATCAAGAATCAGTATTATTCTTCCGCAGGCTCTTCCGCTGCGCTCGCACCGCCCATCTGCATCTCCTGCCACTTTTCCTTGGTAATGAGGAGCTGACGGGGCTTGGAGCCCTCGAAGGGGCCTACGATGCCCTGGGCCTCCATCTGGTCCACCAGGCGGGCCGCACGGGAGTAGCCCAGCTTCAGCCGCCGCTGGAGCATGGACACGGAGGCCTGACCGGTCTCCAGCACCACTTCAACAGCGGCGGAAAGGAGCTCGTCCACTTCCTCCTCGCCGCTCTCAGCGGGGGCGGAAGCGGCTGCGTTCTTGCTGCCCTTCTCCTTTTCCTGGACGGACTGCTCGATCTTGGCGATGACTTCGTCGGAATACTGGACCTCGCCGCTGGACTTGACGAACTCCACCACCTGCTCGATCTCCTCCGGGGAGATG
>JAFOCY010000039.1 GCA_017380995.1 Oscillibacter sp.
CATCAAGGTCGGCACCTCCACGCTGACCTATGAAAACGGAAAAATGAATTTCAGGCGCATCGAGCGTCTCTGCAAGGTCCTCTGCGACCTGCACAACAGCGGTGAGGATCTGCTGCTGGTATCGAGCGGCGCCGTCGGCGTCGGAATGGGCAAGACGGGACTTTCCCGCCGTCCCGAGGAAACAAAGAAAAAGCAGGCGCTCGCCGCCATCGGTCAGTGCGAGCTGATGTTTATGTATGATAAATTTTTCGGCGAGTATAACCACAACATCGCCCAGATCCTTCTGACGGCCCAGCAGACGGACAATTTCGGGATGCAGACCGTGGATGCCGGTCTCGAAAGTGGCTCTCTCGCCCTCGGCCTTGATGACGGCATTGACTTCCTTCTGAGCCTTTGCCACCATCTCCTCGATGTGGGTGGGATGGATACGGCCGTCGGCAATGAGTTTTTCCAGAGCCAGGCGGGCGATCTCGCGGCGGACGGGCTCGAAGCAGGAGACGGTAATGGCCTCGGGGGTATCATCGATGATCAGGTCCACACCGGTGAGGGTCTCGATGGTGCGGATGTTGCGGCCCTCGCGGCCGATGATGCGGCCCTTCATCTCGTCATTGGGCAGGGGAACCACGCTGACGGTCATTTCAGCCACCTGGTCGGCGGCACAGCGCTGGATGGCCTGGGCCACCACTTCGCGGGCGCGGGTCTCGCACTCTTCCTTCATGCGGGACTCCACTTCCTTGATCTTCAGGGCAGTCTCGTGGGTGACCTCGGACTCCACCTGGGCGATCAGGTACTTCTTGGCCTCCTCGGCAGTGAAACCGGAGATGCGCTCCAGCATTTCGGTCTGGCTGCGCTTGATGATCTTGATCTCCTCGGCCTCCTTGTCGATGGCGGCATGCTTCTGGTTGAGGGACTCTTCCTTCTTCTCGATGGCGTCGGTCTTGCGGTCCAGAGTCTCTTCCTTCTGCTGCAGGCGGTTTTCCTGCCGCTGCAGATCAGCTCTGCGGGTCTTTTCTTCCTTCTCAAATTCGCTGCGGCTTTTCAGGATCTCTTCTTTGGCTTCCAGCAGGGCCTCGCGCTTTTTGGACTCAGCGCTCTTATAGGCCTCGTTGACGATGCGCTTGGCTTCTTCCTCAGCGCTTTCTACTTGCCTCTTAGAATCGAATTTCCACCAGGAACGACCGAGAAGGAAGCCCACCGCGCAACCCGCCAGCAAGCCGATGACGGCTCCAATGATAGGGTTCATGGTTTACTCCTTCCTTGATTCGGTAAATGGTTGATAGGTGCATTCATAGACAACGACCGGGGGCACCCCTATGCCGCCCGATAATAATCCTTATCTATTTTAAGCTCTGTGGATAACAATGTCAAGTAAAAACATGAAGAGGTGATACCAAAAAGAAAGGAGCGGCCGTGGGCCGCTCCTGAGATTCAGTATGCCAGTTTTTCTTCCGTCCAATCCCGGATGAGGGCGGCGTAGAAGGCGCAGACGGCCTTACCCAGCTCCACATCCAGATTGATATAGTTGCCGCATTCCACGGCAGAGGCTCCGGGCATCTCGCCGTCATACCGGGCGGCGGCGGTGAAGACCTCCTTCAAAAGCTCCACGGCATCCGCCACGGAGAGAAGGGCGCTGTCAAAGAGGAAGTAGAACCCCGTCTGGCAGCCCATGGGGCCAAAGTAGACAACGGCCTCTTTCGCCCGGGAGTTCCGAAGAAGAGTTGCGATCAGGTGCTCGGCGGAGTGCATCTCGGCGTTGGAGAGCAGGTCTCCGGTGTTGGGCTTTTTAAACCGCAGGTCAAAGGTCACAACGCTGCCGTCCCGGCGGGAATAGTAAAGGCCGGGGACGAGCTTATTGTGGTCCACGGTGAAGCTTGCGATCCGTTCCATATTACTCTACCTCCTGCAGTTTCTTGGCCAGGGGCAGGACGACCTTGCCCATATTTTCCAAAGCCTGGCCGAAATCAAAGTATTCCTCCGCCTGGTTTTCGCTGAAGAAATGGTCGGAGACGGACTTGACGGCCACGAATTTCACACCGTTGCGCAGGCACACCTGGGCAATGGCGCAGCCCTCCATCTCCACTAGAAGGGGGTCAAAGGTGTCCCGGATCCACTCTGCCCGGCTTCCTTTGGTTGCAAACCAGTCACCGGTGGCCACCCGGCCGGTGGTGGCGGTATAGCCCAGGTCCGCCAGGAGCTCCACGCATTTTTCGCTCTCCCAGGTGGGGAAGTGGACAAGGTTCACGGTGGACACAAGGCCGATGGGGTCGCCCACGGCGGTGGTATCCACATCATGCTGCAAAAACTCGCTGGCCACTACCAGAGAGCCGATGGGAAGGTCTGTGGCGCAGCCGGCGACGCCGGCGTTCAAAATGAGGTCCACCCCGTACTTGAGGCAGAGGATCTCCGCCGCCATGGCGGCATTCACCTTGCTCACGCCCCCGGCGCAGGCCAGAATATTGGGCGCGATCTCATAAAAGGGGACCCCGGAAACCGTCTCAAAGGGCTCCATGCCCTTCACACCGGGGAGGGCGAAAAGCTCCGCCGGCATGGCAAACTGCAGACCGATCTTCATTTCTTCTCCTCCTTGTTTTCCTTCAGGGCTTTGAAAAAGTTGCCCAGCTCAAAAATGGCGGCTACGGCAAAGCCGAAGGTCATGATACCGGAGAGCATGGGATC
This sequence comes from Oscillibacter sp., assembly GCA_017380995.1. Classification (GTDB taxonomy): domain Bacteria; phylum Bacillota; class Clostridia; order Oscillospirales; family Oscillospiraceae; genus Oscillibacter. The sequence continues at coordinate 2,677 of JAFOCY010000039.1, forward strand.
GAGGAAGGTAAAATAGCCGGAGAAGATATTCCAGCCGAACAGGCCCGTCAGCACGCAGATGAGGGCAAAGGAGATAAGGTAAGTATAGGGCTTGCGCTGTTCCATAGGGGAGACCTCCTGGGGATGTAGTTTGGGACCAGTTTAACACGAATGGAAAAGAAGGTCAACGAGAAAGGAAGGACGGGCAATACCCGTCCTTCCTCTTAGATGCAAATGTCTTAGCCCTTGACGATGGCAGCGGTGTCCATGGCGATCATGAGCTCTTCGTTGGTGGGGATCAGCAGGACCTTCACCTTGGAGTCAGCGGCGGAGATGACGACCTCCTTGCCGCGGACGTTGTTGGCCTCAGCGTCCATCTTCACGCCCATGAACTCCAGGTCGGAGGCGATGGCCATGCGCTGGGAAGCAGAGTTCTCGCCAACGCCGGCGGTGAAGATGATGGCATCCACGCCGCCCATAGCAGCAGCGTAAGAGCCGATGAGCTTCTTGACGCCGTAGTTGAACATGTCAACGGCCAGGCCGGCGCGCTCGTTGCCGTCCTTGAAGGCGTTCTCCAGATCGCGGAAGTCGGAGGAGACGCCGGAGACGCCCTCAACACCGGACTTCTTGTTCAGGATGGAGACCATCTCCTTGATGTCCATGCCGTACTTGTTCATCAGGAACTCCAGGATACCGGCGTCCAGGTCACCGGCGCGGGTGCCCATGGGGAGGCCTGCCAGGGGAGTGAAGCCCATGGAGGTGTCCACGGATTTGCCGCCGTCGATGGCGGTGACGGAGGAACCGTTGCCCAGGTGGCAGGAGATGAGCTTCAGCTCCTCGGGAGCCTTGCCCAGCATAGCAGCAGCGCGGCCGGCAACATACTTGTGAGAAGTGCCGTGGAAGCCGTAGCGGCGGACCTTGTCATTCTCATAGTAGGCGTAGGGCAGAGCGTACATATAGGCCTTGGCGGGCATGGTCTGGTGGAAAGCGGTATCAAACACGGCAACCTGGGGCACGTCCTTGCCCATGACGGCGGTGCAGGCGTTGATGCCGGTGATGTTGGCGGGGTTGTGGAGGGGGGCCAGGGGGATGCAGTCCTCCAGAGCCTTCATGACCTCGTCGGTGATGAGGACGGACTTATTGAAAGCCTCGCCGCCGTGGACCACGCGGTGGCCGACAGCGTCGATCTCCTTCATGGAGCCGATGACGCCGTTGTCAGCGTCCACCAGGGCGTCCAGCACGGTCTGGATGGCCTCGGAGTGGGTGGGCATGGCAACGTCGATGGCGTCCAGCACCTTCTTGCCCTCCAGCTGGGGCTTGTAGGTGAACTTGCCGTCGATGCCGATACGCTCGCACAGGCCCTTGGCCAGCAGGTCGCCGGTCTCGGGATTCAGCAGCTGGTACTTCAGGGAAGAGCTGCCGGCGTTGATCACAAGAATATTCATGGTTGATCGTCTCCTCTTCTTTTTTAGCCTTGCGGGTTTTCCGCATATGGGATACAATAGTCATACATCCTGTCCGCCTTTCGGGCGGACTTCCAGATATATCTTATTATACCAAAGTTTTTTGGGGTGGCAACTGTTTTTTCGCCGTTACGGCAAAAATGCGTAAGCTTTTGGCAGGAAAGGGCAGCCTCTTTCTTCGCAGCCACACATCTGCCCTTTGTTTTTTTACCAAAATGTCACTTTTTTGTCACCACTTGAGGAAGATTTTTATGAACGCAGCCGGTATCATAGTAGAATACAATCCCCTTCATATGGGCCATGTCCACCTTTTGCGTCAGACCCGCCGCATTTTGGGGGAGGACACCGCCATTCTTTGCTGCATGAGCGGAGATTTCGTCCAGCGGGGAGACTTTGCCCTCTTGCGCCGTCAGGCCCGGGCCAAAGCCGCTGTCCAAAGCGGCGCGGACCTGGTGCTGGAACTGCCCCTTCCCTGGGCCGTCAGCTCCGCGGAAGGGTTCGCCCGAGGCGCGGTGGAGACTCTGCTTTCCACCAACGTCCTCACCCACCTGGCCTTTGGCAGCGAGTGCGGTGATGGAGCGGCCCTGCAGCGGGTGGCTGCAGCGCTGCAAAGCGAGGAGTTTCCTGCCCTGCTCCGCCAGGAGCTGAAGGTGGGGGACAGCTTTGCCGCCGCCCGGGAGCGCTCTGTAGGAAAGCGCCTGTCCCCGGAGGATGCTGCCCTGCTCCAAAGTCCCAACAACATTCTCGGCATCGAATACTGCAAGGCCCTGCTGGACTGTAAAAGCACCGTGGAACCCCTGACCATCCGCCGCGTTGGCGCCGCCCACGATGCAAAGGAGGCCCAGGGCACCATTGCCTCCGCCTCCGCCATCCGCACTCTTTTGAAAGAAGGGGAGCAGGCCCTCTCTCTCATGGCCCCCGCCATGAAGGAGGCCTATCTGGAGGAGAAAGCCGCGGGAAGGGCCCCCGTCCTTTGGCAAAATAGTGAGCGGGCCATTCTGGCCCGGCTGCGTTCCATGCGCCGGGAGGATTTCGCCGCCCTGGACCAGGGTAAAGAGGGCCTTTACAACCGCCTCTATGAAGCCAGCCGCACTGCCGCCGGGGTGGAGGAGCTGCTTGCTGCCGCCAAGACCAAGCGTTACGCCTATGCCCGTCTGCGCCGCATGGTGTTGTGGGCCTATTTGGGGCTCAAACCGGCGGAGATTCCCCAGCACCCCGTTTATCTGCGCCCCCTGGCCATGAATGACCGGGGCCGCGCTGTCCTTGCGAAAATGCGCAAGGAAGCCGCACTTCCTATTCTTACCAAGCCCGCCGATGTCCGCCGTCTCGGCCCGGAGGCCCAGCGCCTCTTCGCCATGGAGGCTGCGGCCGCGGACCTGTACAGCCTGAGCTATCCGGACCTTGCCGCCGCCAGAGGCGATGCGCTCTGGAAGGAGGGGCCGGTCCTGTTGTAGGGCGAAAGGAGCCTTTTATGAAACGATATCTATTGTTGGCCGGTATGGTAGTGTGCCTGCTGAGTGCCTGCGGCGCCCAGGAAGAGCCCTCTGCCAATGTACCTCTCCCTGACCCTGATGCCAGCGTGCAGCTGCCGCCTCCCCCTCCGCAGGAGCGCATTCTCTATACCCTTTCCGAGTCTGACCGGGAGGAGACGGTGCAGACCGACACCGGTGTGGTGCTTCTTACCAGCCGTTACGGTCTTCCGGTGCTCAACGCCCACCGCTCGGACGGCTCTGCCATCGTGGAAGCCGGGACGGAGATGGAGAAGGCAGCTTTGGCGGCTGTGGGGGCCTTTAATGAAAAGTTTACCGACTGGAGCGATGAGGGCGACCAGGAGGGGGACCTTGCCCAAATCGCGGCGGAGGACTATGCCTGGCGCAGCCAGGAGGGGATCGAGTGGGTCGGCAGTTACACAACAGAACTGGAGTGCACCACGTATCAGACCCAGCATATGGTCAGTGTCTCCGGCCTCTACTATAGTTATACCGGCGGCGCCCACGGCAACAGCGTGTATCTGGCATGGAACTTCGACCTGGATAACGGTGCGTTTTTCGGTCCGGAGCTGTTGGGCGGAGGAGAGCTGCAAACGGCAGTGACAGAGGAACTCAAGCGCCAGTGTGCCCAGCGGGCGGCGGAGTACGGCATGGAGCCCGCCGCGTTTTTCTGGCAGGACTATGAGACCATCCTCGCGGACTGGCAGAGCTACGCCATCTCCTTTGATGAAGACGGTATGAGCGTCAATTACTCCCCCTATGAGCTGGCTGCCTACGCCGCAGGGGGACAGTGCTTTGAGATCTCCTATGAATTCCTCGAGCCCTACCTGAGCCTCCAGGGGCAGCATCTTCTGGGGCTGGTGGAAGAACCGGGCGCATAATCTACATCCTGAAAGCACCGTGGGTCCACGGTGCTTTTTTGATTCTGGCATATCCTTTGATACATGGCGTGGGACAGCGAATTTGTGCAAATCGCGCAGGGATTCCGGAAAGGTTTTTCTTGTCAGACCTTGTTTCATCAGGTATGATGTATTTTGGGGGCAGATGCGAATCCCCTATTTTAAAAGGATATGGAGAGAACCGTATGACGACGATCCTGACTTTGATTAAACTTCTTGGCGGCCTGGCCATGTTCCTCTACGGCATGGAGGTGATGGGTGACGGTCTCAAGCAAGGCTCTGGCACAGCACTGAAAAATGTGCTGGGCAAGCTGACTCACAACGCGTTCCTGGGCCTTCTCACCGGCGCACTGGTGACAGCCATCATCCAAAGCTCCACCGCCACCATCGTCCTCACGGTGGGTCTGATCGGCGCGGGCATTTTGAACCTCAAGCAGGCGGTAAGCATCGTCCTGGGTGCCAACATCGGTACCACCGTCACCGCCCAGATCATCCGCCTGATGGATATCGAGACTTCCGGCCCCTCCCTTCTGAGCTTCTTTAAGCCGGACACTCTGGCTCCCATGGCTCTGATCCTGGGCATCCTTCTTTTGATGTTCATCAAAAAGGACGGCACCAAAAACGTGGGCATGATCGCCATGGGCTTTGGCATCCTTTTCATGGGCCTGATTTCCATGACAGACGCTGTGGAGCCTTTGGCGGAGTCCGAGGCCTTTGTGAATGTGCTGGGCTACTTCAGTGATATGCCTGTTCTGGGTATCTTTACCGGCCTGGTCCTCACCGTCATCATTCAGTCCTCTTCTGCGATGGTGGGTATCCTGCAGGCCCTTTCCTCCACCGGTGTGATGACCTTTGAACTGGTCTATCCCATCATCATGGGTATCAACCTGGGTACCTGTGTCACCACCGCACTGGTCTGCTCCATCGGCGCATCCAAGGATGCCAAGCGTACCGGCATCGTCCACATCGTGTTCAATACCATCGGCACCATCCTCTTTATGATCGGCATGACAGCTCTGCGCGGGGCCGGCTTCTTTGGGGCCCTTTGGACCAGTATCGTGGATAGCGGCGTCATCGCCAACTTCCAGACCCTCTTTAACCTCATCACCGCCCTGGTGCTGCTGCCCTTTACCAATGTGCTGGTGAAGATCTCCTGCATCCTGGTGAAGGACGAGGAAGAGGAGCCCCTGGTCTATCCCGAGCTTGCCGCTTTGGATAAGAAGCTGCTGATCTCTCCCGCGGTGGCAATGGGCGAGGTGGAGCGCGCCCTGACGGCCATGACCAAGGCTGCCAGAGACAATGTGCTTTTGGGCTTGGAGCAGCTTGGGGGATATGATCCTAAGCGCAGCGAGGCCATCGACCGCTGTGAGGAGATGCTGGACCGCTTTGCTGACCACGCGGATAACTTCCTCATTGAACTGAGCCACAGCATGGAGACGGAGCGGGAGAACAACGAGCTCACGGCTGTCATGCAGTGCGTACCCTGCGTGGAGCGCATCGGCGACTACGCCACCAACTTCGATGAAATGGGCCGCAGGCTCCATGAGTCCGGCCATGATTTCTCTCGGGGCGCCAGGGAAGAGCTGCGGATCCTGAGCGATGCCGTCATGGAGATCCTGCGCTTGAGCGTGGAGGCCATGGAGAGCGGCAGCGAGACCATGGCCCGCCGCATCGAACCGCTGGAGGAGGTCATCGACGATATGGTGCTTTTGCTGCGCAAGCGCCACACCGAGCGCCTTTGCCAGGGCGTCTGCGCGGTGGATGCAGGCATTGTGTTCATGGATGTTTTGACGCACCTGGAGCGTACTGCCGACCAGTGCTCTGACATTGCCATGCTGCTTCTGGGTAAGCGGAATGCCCAGATCCTGAATAACCACCACCAGTATCTCCAGGACCTCCATTCCTCCTCCGACCAGTCTTATCTGGCGGAGATCCGCAACCGCAAGGAGCAGTATCTGGTTCCTCTGGAGAGCATCAAACTGTAAAAAGGCATAAGAAAAAACACCGAAGGACCCATGTGGTTCGTTTCACCTTCGAGCAAGCAAAATCCCCTGCCCGTTTTCCGAATTGGAAATGGGCAGGGGATCTTTTGTTTTTTCAAATCGACTAAATGCCGTATACAACAGCGCCTGCCATCGCTGAAATTACAATCAGCAGAATGGGGGATAACTTCTTCTTTGCAAAATGTTTGTATCCCAGCATGGAACCGGCCGATATGACTGTCATGATGATCGACTGCAGATTGACTGCTGCAGCACAAAGCGTTCCGAAGCAATTACCCAGAACCATGTAAATACCTGTTGCCAGTACGATGCCGATGACACACGGCTTCATACCGCGCAGAATCGCCTGCACATACGGGTTCTTCGATGCTGTTTTCAGCAAAGCTGTGACCAACAAAATGATCAGGAACGATGGAAGCACCACCGCCAGTGTTGCAATGACCGCACCTAAGAATCCTGCCTGACTGCTTCCAACATACGTGGCAAGGTTTACCATAATCGGCCCGGGAGTGCTTTCGCTGACTGCAATCATGTAGGTCAGCATTTCTTCGCCCAACCATCCGTAAGACGCAACCACATCACGAATCAGCGGAATTGCTCCATAGGCTCCACCAAATGCAAAGCACCCAACTTTCAAAAATCCAAGAAACAGATCCAGATAAATCATTTCTTTGCACCGTCTTCCTCAGACCGGGCGCCGCTGAGAACAAAGATCGTCAGGCTTACAACGGCGGCGATCAGCATCAGGCTGATGGAGGAGAAGTTCCATGTAAAGAGATTGATGCAGAGCATCACGATACAGGAGCAAACCATAATGGTTCTGGGCAGTTTTTTCTTGGGCATCTTCTTGATCATGGTGATGGCTGCATCCAAAATCAGGATACCGACAGCGATTTTGATGCCTTTGAACGCATTGGCAATGATGGCCACTTCCAGGAAGTGATCCAGAAACATGGAAATCAGATAGACGATTACAAAGGATGGAACAATGATGCCCAGGGTTGCAGCCACTGCACCGGGGAATCCGGCTTTTTTGTACCCGGTGAACGTGGCGCAGTTGATGGCGATAGGGCCTGGAGTTGATTCGGCGATCACGGTCACGTTCATCATCTCATCATGGGAGATCCATTTTTTGCGCTCCACGCAGGTGTTTTCAATCATGGCGATCATGGCATAGCCGCCGCCAAAGGTAAATAAGCCGATTTTTGCAAAGGTCAGAAATAGATCCAGTAAGATATGCATTCTTCCTCATCCGCCTTCCGGTATTCACATTGGCAGACCGCCATATCACGATCTGCGGTCAGCGAAGCCGCCCGCATTTCCCCCAACAGAATTGGACGAAGGGCGTCCTTTTCTTATGCCTTTAATTGCTTTGTAAGATTTTCAGCGAACCGGTCCAGCCGCTCCTCAATGCCTCTCAGGCGGAGGGCCGTGCCGGGATCGTTGGCGGTTTCCATGAGGCAGAATTCCGACGGGAGCCAGAAGCCCTTGTTCATGGACAGGGCGCTGACCACCTGGCTTGCCACGATGTCGCTCCCCGAATAGCCGGAGACCACCAGGGCGAAGACCGCCTTATCCTGGAAGGAGACCGTCCGGTACAGGGCAGTCAGGCGGTTAATAAAGGCGGTGAGGTTGGCGGAGAGGGCATCGTTATAATTAGGGCACAGGAGCACCACTGCATCGGCCTCCCGAATGGCGGGATAGACTTCCTCCACCATCACGCCGCCGTAGAAGCAGCCCCCCTGCTCACCAAAGTGAAGGCACATGGTGTAGGGGCAGCCGGAGCAGTCCACCAGGGTGCCGTTGCGCAGGCCCACCTCCGTGACCTGAAATTCATCCCCCAGCCGCTCCCGGATCTTCTTCCACAACGCTGCGGTGTTGGAGGTGCGGTGGTTGGAGGCGTGGAGCACCGCCAGACGGGGCTTTTTGTGTTTGTGGGGGGCGAAATCATAGACCCGGCGGGCAAGATCTCCCACCGCCCGGCGGTAGGCCTCCTCCAGGGTGCAGTTTCCGTTTTTGGCCTGGATGGCGAAGTTTTGGAGCGTCCCGGTGCCCTCCACCAGGCAGCGGCCCGGGAAGGCGCAGCCGGCCATGGAGGCGGCGAGCACGATCTCCCGGCCCAGGGATTTGGTGTAGAGGTCCCCCTCGCCGTCGATCCACACGCCGCCAACGCTGCCCGCAAGGCACCCGGAATGGGTGCGCAGGTACTGCAGCAGGTCATAGACGGCGTGGTTCACACCGTGGGTGCTGAGAGGCACGGCAAAGAGAAGGCGCTCCCCGGCCAGGCCCTCAAAGGTTTCCGTCAGGGTATATTCCGTATCGGCCAGGGCGGCGTGCAGCGTCTGGGTGAAACGCGGTGTGGCCTCGCCACAGAGGATGACACGAAGCATGGAGTGTCCCTTCTTTCAGCGCACGGGGATGTCCCGCAGGATCTGCTCCGTCTCCTGGAGCTTGGCGTAAAGGCCATCGGGCAGGGACAATGTCTCGGCCTCCAGACCGTAGGGGGTGTAGCGGTTGCGCACGCCAAACCAAATGCCGCCCAGACACACGCTGCCGCAGTGCCACTCACCCCGCAGGGTCAAAATGAGCTGCATGGCGCCGGAGGAGACGGCGGGGGCAACATAGGGCTTGAAGCCGATCTCCCGCATCTTCAGGTTGGCGGTAACGGTCTGCTCGGTGAGGAGATCGGAAAGCTCGTTGTCATAGTGCTCGATGGAGTTTGCGATGATGAGGCCCTTTCCGTGGGGACCGAAGCTGCGGCCCTCGGTGAGATAGGACTTCAAGCGCTCATCCTTCTTGGCAAAGTAAGCAGCCCGGGAGGTCATCACGCCAAGGCCGTAGCCCTGAACCTGCTCGGGAAGAAGACCCTTGCCGTCCCACTCGCCATTTTCATTGCGGTTGGAGGCGTTGTAGGCAGACTGGCACAGTTGGTCCACGGGGTCGGAGAGGACCATGAAAAGGCCCTGGTAGTTGGCGCTGCGGGCCATGCGGGCATAGTGGCTCACGATGCCGGCGTTGGCCTCCAGCTGGGCCATGCGCACATCCTTGATGGCGCTGCCGACGGCGGGAATGGCCTTGGTGGCAGCGAAGATGAACACGTCGCACTCAAAAAGGTGGTCCATATCCACGGCCTCCACCTCGGGGAGGGCGTCGTAGTTCCAGGGCCAGCCGATTTGGCCCATCTCGGTGGTCCAGCGGGCAATGGTTTTGTCGCTCAGGTCACAGATGCCGATGGAGCCGATCACATCCCCGCCCAGGAGCTTCAGGGCGGTGAGAAGGGTGGAGCCCACATCACCCACCGCCAGCAGGTTCACCCGCTTTTTATCGCTTTTGGGAGTGAAGTAGGTGAGGGCCTCCCGCCACTTGGGGTTGCCGATGTCGATGGCGGTGAGAGAGCCGCTTTCAATGGCGGCGGTGACGCTTTCGGGCAGCTCGGGCTTTTCCCCCATGCGGCTGGGGTCGAACCAGGCCACCGTCTCAGTTTCGGCGGTGAGCTGGCGGGCATCGGTGACCCGCCAGGCGCAGCGGGCAATGGGCAGTTCCCGCTTCACCAGGAACAGCTCGGGGATCCCCGCCTCGGCGGCGGGAAAGGGCAGGCCGGGCAGGAAGGAGGCGGCGAGCTTATTTTCAACAGAATAGTAGTACATAGGAATGGACCTCGTTTATAGAAAGATGGGGCAGGGGCGGCCGGCGGCCGCCCCCTTGTTTTATTCCAGGAAGTCTCTGGTCCGCTGGAGCATCTTGATGTCGTTTTCGATGCAGGCGGAGGCGGAGAGACTGGCGTCATACTTGAGCGTAGAGCCCTTATCGGGGCACAGGGGCAGGATGATGGCCTCGCTGAGTCGGGAGAGGGTGAGGTTGCGGGCATAGCGCTCCCGGTAGGCGTTTTCCACGGCCAGCATGATGTCGCGGCTGTTCTCCAAACAAACCTTGGAGAAGTTGTAGACGGACCGGCGGTCGCTGCTCTTGTAGAACCGGGGATAGGCGTAGGGTAGGATCAGGTTCACGGAAGGCGTCAGGCCGGGGACGGTGGATTCCGCCTTTTCCACGGTGTTTCCGCCGATGAAGGGATACATGGTGGACTCGATGAACCAGGCCCTGAGGTTGGGGACGAAGTAGACGCTATCCACCTCGCGGCCCTTGGCGGCCATCAGATCCTTACCTCTGCCGGAGAGGAAGCCCACCATGACCCGGTCAATGTTCAGTCCCTCCTTGCGGAACAGGGGGTCCAGAACATTGATGCGGTGGCCGGAGTGGAGGATATCATCCACCAGGATAACAGGCCGCCGGAAGGAACGGACGGTGCGGATCTGGCTTTCCAGGGGGGCGTAGCCGGGATAGGCGTCGATGGTGAAGTTGTGCAGGTCCTCGGCAAAGACCTTATCGGTGTGGATGGTCTTGGTGACGGTGTTGGGCACAGCGTTGCCCCGGAGGAACTTGCCGAAGGGCACGCACATCTTCTCGCCAAGCTGGCGGGGCGTGGTAGGCTCGGAGGGCACATTGTTCCGCTCGGTGATCTTGCGGACCAGCCGGTGGTAGATCAGCTCGGAGTTCAGCGAGAGCACGGTGATGCCGGGATAGAGCTCACAGATGGAGCGCTGGATGCGGAAGTGGGCGCTGCGCACCGCCTCCAAAACCGCCTTGTCGGAGGAGAAGGGCTCTTTGAGGGTGGTGGCGGCGTTTTGCAGCAGCACCACGGGAGAGCGCATATCCGTAAAGAGGAGGGGGCGGAGGGTGTCGGCGTTGATGTGGATGAAGCCGTTGCGCTCCAGCAGGTCCAGCTTGGCAGGGGAGGTGTCGTTGGCCCACCAGACGGCGTAGCCGCAGTCATCCGCCATGGCCTTAGAGAGGAACTCCGTCAAAAGGAGCTGGCCCACATCGTAGTTGTGGTCGTAGGCTTCAGAGACATGGAGACCGGTCAAAAGCAGGATGCGCCCGGCGGTGCGGACCCGGACTTCGTTGGCAAGGGATTGGCTTCCCAGGGCGTCATAGAGCCCGGAGGAGTTGAGGATGCGGGCGGTGAGATAGCCCAGAGGCTTGGGCTTGTTTCCGGTATTGCGCCAGAGGATACACAGGGTATCCCGGCTGTCGGGATGGGGCAGGAAGCTCCAGCCGTCGGAAACGGACTCCTGCAGCTCCTGCCACAGCTCCTCACCGATGTTCTGCTCCCAGCTGAAATCCAGGAAGCCGGTGCGGATGAGCTGCTTATACTGGGGCTCACGGAGGTAGAGGCTGTTGGTGTGGATATAGTCCTGAACGGTGGGGTCGATGAGGTTGGAGATATCACGGCCCAGGTCGATGTTCTCGCGGATGCGGGAGGAGCTGATATCCTCCAGGTGGGTGGGCAGCTCCAGGTGGATGACCTTGCCGGTGATGTGGGAGATGTCCACGTTTTCCACCACCTGGTCATGGGTGGCGGCGCGGCGGAAGATGATGTGGTTGAGATGGTGGACAGAGCCGGGCTTGGGTTCGGCCTTGTAGGAGGAGGCGCCTGCCACCACGTCGGAGCCCACAGTGAGGTAGACCTCCCGGCCGCCGAAGACCTGGCGCAGGCGGCCCAGGTCATCAGGGTTTGCCAGGTTCACCGGGATATCGTGGGGGAAGAGGTAGACGTCAAACTCGTCGGCCACGGACATGCTGACGATCTGGCGGCGCACCAGGGAAGGCTGGGCCTTCTTGGACCAGGAGAATTCATCCACCGCCAGATACACCTCGTATCCAAGGTTGCGGATCTCCTGCACGATGCCCTTGTGAGACAGGGAGAAGGGGTCGAAGGTGCCGGGGAAGAAGGCCACCTTTTTATGCTCGGTGAAGGGGAAGGGGCCGCTTTCGATGCGGTGGCGGACGATGAAGCGGTAAATATGGCTCAGGGCCGCGGCGGTATAGAAGAAGGTCAGCTCCTCCTCGCCCTGCTCATGGATGAGGAAGAGGATCTTCTTGGCCATGAGGGTGAAGAGCGTTTCCTTATCCTCATAGGACAAGGTCTTGGAGGCGAAAAGGTGCTCGCCCAGGATGCGCAGGGATTCCTCGCGGACGGCCTCGTTGCAGGAGGCCAGGCCCTTGAGGAGAAAACCTGCCAGCTTCTGCCAGCGGGCGGTGAGCACATCCTCCTCTTCGGCAAAGCGGGTGGAGTATTCGGCATAGTGCTCCAGCATGGAGCCCACGGTAGACAGGGCCGCATTCACAACGCCGGTATTGGAGGAGGTGAGGAGGGAGAACAGCTGCTCGATGATCTCATCCAGCTCCCGGGGTGCAAGCCAGAGGATGAACTGGCCCAGATATTCCGGGATATACTGGCTCAGCTCCGCCTGGCCGGTCTCCAGAGTCTTGGTCATCTCCACGGCGATCTCATTGCGGCGGGCGGGGGTCAGCACCTGGGCCATTCCCAAAAGGGCCTTGCCGGCAAGGCGGCGGACCACCACGGTCTCGCTCACCTGCATGAGGTTTGAAAAGTGGGTGGCGATGTGGAGGATGTTGGAGGGCAGGCCGTAGGTCACCTGCTCGCTGAGGTATTCCACGCCCGCGGCCTTGAGGACCCAGGGAGTGGCGGTCTTCAGGTTATCCAGGAACACGCCGCTGACAGGCTCCGCCTGGTTCAGCACCTCCCAGTGGTCGGAGGCGTCCAGTCCAAGGCGCTCGATGAGCTGGGCCTGGAGGAAGTAGAGGGGGGTGCAGTTCTCGCACGCGGCGTTTTCCACCGCGTCGATGATCTCGTACCACTCGGTGTCGGAGCGGCTCATGCCGGCGATAAGGTGGCGGAACAGCCGCAGGGCCGCCGCCTTCTGGGAATCTCCGCCGTTTTTCAGCCACCACTTGGCAAACTGGATGAGCTTGGTGCGGTCCGCGTCGGCGATGCGGTCCAGGGGCACATTCAAAACAGCGTCCAGCAGGGAGAAGGCCTCGTCGGCCTCCACGGTCTGGGGAGAATCGTATAGGCGGAAGAGGATCTGGGCAAAGCGGGGGAAGTGGGCGTCGGCGCACTGGGTCAGCAGGGCGTCGGCCACGGTCTTGGCCTGGTAGCGGATCTTCCGGGTCTGCAGGGGGGTCAGGCGGCGGTCGGGATAGATGAGCTTTTCCAGATACTCGCTCCAAAGGACGAAGGGACGGTTCTCCTGGGGGGAGGGAGCGGTGCCGGCGGGCAGCTCCTTCTTATAGCCGGACTGGTAGCCGGCAAGGATCCGGCCGATGAGGCCCGCGGCCTGGCGGCGGATATCACCGTCGGGCAGGAGCAGCAGCTCATAGAGGAACTCCAGGGTCTGTTCCTTCTGGGCGTTGGACCAATAGGTAAAGTATTCTTCAAAGATGGAAAGATATGCCCGGATGCGGGAGGGCTCCTTTTCCGTGCGGGCGGCCTCCAGAATGGCCACAAACAGCCGGTCATGGCCCAGACGGTGCATCAGGCGGATGTTGTGGTCCACAGCCGTGTACTGCAGGGCGGAGACCACTTCCTCCTCCGTCATCAACGCGGGGTCCCGGCGGGAGTGGGGGGCGGCGCCGGTGGTAGCCAGGGTGGTATCCACGCCGAAGGAGACCATGTACTCCTCAAAGTCTGCAAGCTTGGTATAGACATACTGGTAGCGGCGGCGTTTCGTATCGTCTACGTTATCCAGCTTGCTGAGGATCACGTCGAAGGCTTCTTTCAAAGAGAACAGCTGGGCGATCTCCCGGCCGTCATCCCCCCGGGACTGCTTGACGCGGAAGTCCGCGTACACCAGCACCAGGGACTCCGAGGAGAGGTTCTCGATCTCCAGGTCCCAGACGGAGTGGTTGGCGGCGATGCGGCCGATGGAAAGGAGGCCGCGGTCGGTGCACCACTGGTCGGTGTAGAAATAGTGGAGATAGGGCACCCGCTCGCCGGCCTTGCAGCCGAACTTGCCGATGTCGTGGGCAGCGGCAGCGCCGGAGATGAGGCCCACGTCGATCAGGCCGCCCCGCTTGCGGAAAGCGCGGGACACGGTAATGGCAACGTGGTGGACGCCGGCGATATGCTCCAGCGTCCGGAAGGGGGTCACTTCCCGGCCCAGGCGCAAAAGCTCATAAACATATTCATCCCGCCAGTGCTTCAAAAAGAGGCGGTATTCCTCGGCCACATCGCTGTCTTTCAGTTCCTTCTCCGTGCAGAAGGAGAAGTCCAGCCAGGGGTCGAAGGGAAGCACTGTGCGCTCATAGTCGAACAGGCACCGCAGGAACTGGAGCAGACACAGCGCGCCGTCCCGCTGGGCGGGAGAGTGGGAGGGGTCCTCTGCCGGGAACAGCAGGGAGGAGGCCACACGGTAGGTGTAGGGAAGCCAGCCCTCCGGGGGCTGGGGGGCGATGGCGTCCAGCAGGGGGCGGAAGGCCGTCAGCGCCTGGGTGCAGGTCAAACGCTGCTCCAAGGGCAGCAGGGGGTAAAGCAGCCGCTCCCAGTCTACATTGGAAAAAAGCCGGGTCATATCCGTGCGGCTGCGGTCAAGCTGACGGAGAAAGCTTTCCTCTGCAAAAGCCTCTGCCATGTTCAGATGTAATGCATTGCGTTCCATATAGGGCCTCCATTCCGCCCAAGGGCGTACATTTTTTCCATTTTCCAGTATACCCCAGGAAAGGGAAAGAGGAAAGTGGCGGGATAGAAAAAAATCCAGGGCATTTTTGGAAAAAATTTATAAAAGGTATGACCATATGATGGACGGGCAAAAGAAAGGACCGCCTTTCGGCGGTCCTTCAAGCTTACTGTGTAAAGTGCTCGTGGTTGAAGATATGGTCCTGGCAGAAGCAGTGGTACCCCTGGCAGCGGGAGCAGTAGCGGAACTCCAGGTCGGGGAAGTCAGTATCTGTGCGGCCGCAGACGGCGCACTTGTGGCGGTAGCCCTGCTGGGCCTCCTTTTTCTGCTGCTGGTAGACGGCGGTTTTGAACTGCACCGTCTTGCGGGAGGTCTGGTGGCGCATACGTCCGGTGTGGAAGCCCAGGAAATCCACCATCTCCGGCCAGAAGAACACCAGGAAGTTCAGCATGGAGACAACGGGGAGCAAAATGCCGGTCAGGTCCAAAGCGAAAATGGAGCCGATCACGTCCAGTCCCAGCAGCACCGCGTAGGCCCAGGCCAGCCACCGGCCCTTGATGCGGATGGGGAAGAACATGACCCACAGGTTCAGCTGCATATCCGGGTACAGGACGGCCAGAGCCAGGAACAGCGTCATGTGCAGGTAGTAGTTTCCGCTGAG
>JAFOCY010000040.1 GCA_017380995.1 Oscillibacter sp.
AAAACACTTGTAATATAACTGTCTACTTCAGCATCTGTAACCGTCGGCTTTGTCAGTGTCACTGCCATTCCTTTATATTCGTTTAATGTTACAACGCTCTCTACATCATAATCCTTTAAAAGAATTGTCCCTACTCCATTGGCCCCCTCTGACGAGGGGGCTGTCACCGCAGGTGACTGGGGGAGAGATACACCCGATTCCCGCCCAAAGGAGGTCCCTATGAACAGCGTAAAAACCGGTTCCCTCATCGCCCAGGCCCGCAAAGAGAAAAACCTCACCCAGTCCGATTTAGCCGCCGCCCTCCATGTCTCCACCCAGGCGGTGAGCAAATGGGAGCGGGGCTTGAACTTCCCCGACATCACCCTGCTGGAACCCTTGGGACAGCTCCTGGAGCTCACCGTCTCCCAGCTCATGGCCGGGGAGCGGGACACGATGCCCCAGGAAGAATTGCTCCAGGATTCCCTTCGCCTCGGCGCGGCTCACAGCGGCAGGGCCAAAAAATGGCGACGGCTTTTCTTAGCCGCCGCCGGGCTGCTTGTGGCCCTGCTGCTCCTATCCGGATATCTCTATGTCCGAAACCACACAAACTGGCTGCCCCAGCGCCATACCGTCATCACCCCCATCGAGATCGACGAGATGGACGCCCTGGTGGCCCGCGTCGCCGGGGACTGCACCCTCTCCGCCTTTGACGTCGCCCTGGCGGACGGTCTGGAAGCCCTGACCCTTCAGCTGGAGCTCTGGGACGATACGGGCTTGTTGGATACCCGGGAGATCTTCGTCCCCCGCTATGACGGCGGAGACTATGAGCGCCATCAAAAGCTGGTCTTTGCCTTCTCCTTCCAGGACAATGACTTCCTCTATGATTTGACCTACGGCGGCTGCGCCATTTCCAGCAGCCTGGAGGACCTGGCCTGCCTGGAATCTCCTCCGGCCTGGGGATTCGACGCCCCCAGGGACCGCCTGGAAGTCTCCCGGGAGACGGGCGCCATCCTGGCCTCTGTCAGCATTGACGGCGGCGGAGGCATCCGCACATCCGTCACCGGAAATTCTAAGGCCCCGAATCTTGCGAAAAACCAGTCCGCCATTCTCCTGCGCCTGGTCTGCCGCTGATCTGCGCCAATTTCGGTAAAACAAAAGAGACCAGGCCCGTACCTGATCTCTTTGACAGTTTATAGGTTATCATACCCCCACCGCGCAAAACAAGTGGACTTTTCAACATTCCCCCCCTTCCGCCAAAAAACTCCGGACGGTATTCACCGCCCGGAGCTTATTTTATCCCCTGGATGAACCACCACACCATCCGCACCTGTTCCTCCTCCGCCTGACGCAATCTGCGTCCGATCTCCTCCAGCAGCCAGTCTTTGTCTTCACGCATCCGCGCCCCTCCTTTTTGAAACATTTGTTCGATTCATGGACCCAGTATAACACCATTATCTTGTGAAATCAAGTGTGATTTACAGGAAACTTGTAGCTCCTGTCAAAAAGAAGGGCGGCCATTGGCCGCCCTTGCTTACCATTTATTCGTGACTTTCTCCGCAAAGCCCATCAGATCCCTGATCTCCACTCTGGTGCCGTCATCCAGCACCGCCGTGCCGGAAAAGCGGCCAAAGACCTGGTTCTGATCGCTCTTGATGAGCTTCACATCCGTGCAGGAGGCCCGGTTCAAAACCGGCACAAAGTCCATCTCAAAGCGCCCGTCGTCGCTGGTGAAGGTCCAGGGCTTGAGATAATCCTCTTTGCCGTCCTTCTTCCGGGGGATGTTGAACTTGACCTTGCTGAGCTTGTGGGCCTTGCCCGCGTAAAAGAGCATATTCTCCGTGGCGGCGGAGGTATCGCCAAAGCCGTAGCCAATGTTGAAGCCCACGTCCACACCGCCGGCAAGTCCGGAGGCGCTGCCCCAGTACCAGGTGTTCTCGTAGGTCCACACGCCCCGGCCCCAGTCCAGCACGCCGAAGGACTCGCCGGGTTCGAAGGTGTAGACCTCGCCGCCCACTTCCACGATGCCCTTTGCCCGCATACAGTTGATCTTCTGGTTGTAGTAGAAGTGGCCCTCCTTTTCAAAGGGGGTGCAGATCACCATGGACTCCTCCGGCTCCGCCGTGAGGGTGATGTCGATGTCGATGGGCCGCCCGTCCTTGAAGTCCGCCATGTGGGCGGTGAGGTGGCGCTTGCCGTCCCCCACGGTGAAGTTCAAAAAGTAGCCCTTGCCGGAAATTTTGGTGATGCCCCGGGCGGAAGACGCAGGCAGGCCCGTCTTGCCCATGGGGAAGAGGCGCATGGGGCTTTTGGTCACCTCCCAGGGCTTTTCCCCGAAGGAGAGGAAGGAGATGGAGTCCAGTCCCATGTAGCTGTTGTCCGCGATGGTCAGGGCCACGCCGAAGCGGTCGTTGCCCACGTAGTAGTAATCCCACTCCTTGAGCCGTGCGAAGCCGCCCTTCACCTTTTCCCGGTCGTACACGGGCAGAAGGCGCTTGGCGTAGCCCGCCTGGGTCAGGTTGCCCTTTTCATCCAGAAGAGGGATGGCGCCGGTGATCTCATACTGCATAGGAACACCTCCAATATGATTTGGGATCATTTTACCACAGTTCCCACCCCTCAGCAACCAAAAGACCGCCCGGTTTCCCGGACGGTCCTGGTTTTTTTGAATAGGGTCACAGCTTCACGACCTGCACGGCCACGCAGCTGGGTCCGCCCTGGGTGATAAAGGCGGGGCTCAGGGGATGGATCTCAATGGCCACGTTGGGAAAGACCTCTCTGAGAATCTTGAATGCCTGCTCTGCCCGCTCCTCGGTGGCACCGTGGGAGATGAAGACCCGCCAGCCCTGGCCGATGTTCCGCTCTTCCAGGGCCTTGGCCACATACTTGATGGCGTTGGCAAAACCGCGGCGGACGCTGGCGATAGTCAGCTGCTCGCCGTCGTCGGTCTGGGTCATGACGGGGGCGAGGTGGCCCACCTGACCCACATAGCTCACCAGGGGAGACAACCGTCCGCCCCGGCGCAGGTAGCCAAAGTCAGCGGGGATGAGGTAGCTTTTGTGGGTGGCCATCATGGCGTGGACCTTCTCCACGATCTCCTGGAGGGTCTTGTTCTCCTTGGCCATAGCAACGGCCGTCTCCACCATGCAGCGGTGGGGACCACAGAGGGTGGTGGAGTTGATGACGGTGATCTCCTGGTCCTCGCACAGCTCCGCGGCGGCGCAGGCGCTCTGGTAGGTGCCGGAAAGGCCGTGGGCCATGGAGATGTTCAGGATCTGGTCGTTGGGATACTTGCGGTAGACCTCCTCCACCTGGCCGATGGCGGGCTGGCTGGAAACAGGCAGGTGGCCCTGGTTGATGATGGAAACGAACTCCTCGGAGGAGATCTCGTCAAACTCCCGGTACGTCTCACCGTTGATGGTGACGGAGAGGGGAGAAACGTCAAAACCGGCCTCCCGGGCCTGGGCGGTGGAGTAGAGGGTGGATGTATCGGAAACAATGCGTACCATAAAAGGGGTTCCTTTCTCGTTTATTTCTCGCATTAGGTAATCTGGTATTAAAAACCATGTTACTCTATTCGACACTTTCTGTCAAGAGTCGACAGGGGACTTGACAAGAATTTTGCCTTGCATAAAATGGAAGATAAGAAAAAACGATGCAAAGGAGCCCTTCTTTATGACGGACCTGACCCAAAACCTCTCCGGCGAAGCGGCCCAGATGGTGCAGCAGATGCTCGCCTACCGCTGTCCCCGGTACGACCAGCTCCCCGCCATCACCCTCTACAGCGACCAGGTGACAGACGCCCTGAACTACTTTCTCTCCCCTCTCTGGCCGGGGCAGGAGCACACCGTCACCGCCGCCATGATCAATAACTATGTCAAGCAAAAGGTCATTGCCCCCCCGGTGAAAAAGCGCTACGACCGGGAGCAGCTGGCAAGGCTGTACTGCATCTGCCTTTTAAAGCACGTTTTCACTCTCTCGGAGATCCGTTCCCTCATGGCCATCCAGACCCGGACCTATCCCTTCCCCGTGGCTTACGATTACTTCTGCGTGGAGCTGGAAAAGGCGCTGGAGGCCACCTTCTCCACCCGGGACTTTTCTGCCTCCCCCTCCGCCACCCGTGTCACGGCGGAGAGCGAGCTGGTGCGCAGTGCCGCCCTTTCCGTTGCCCACCGGCTGTTTACGGAAAAATTTTTGCAGTTTTATGACCTGGAAGGGTGAAAAGTTGAAAAGTGGCCTTGTTTTGCGCTTGACAAATCTGCTATATAAAGAATGGGGAAGCGAAGCGGACCCATTCTCCCCCGGCTCCTGCCGGGGTAACTCATACAAAAAACGGTCGCCCCTGAGGGCGGCCGCTTTT
>JAFOCY010000041.1 GCA_017380995.1 Oscillibacter sp.
CATCTGGCTGTCCATGGCGATTTTCACGTTATCTTCCACCGTCACATCCTGGAACAGACGGATGTTCTGGAAGGTACGGGCGATGCCCGCGCGGTTGACATGGGCGGTATCCATGTTGATGGTATCCATGCCGTCCAGCAAAATGGTGCCGGAGGTGGGCTGGTAGACTTTGGTGAGGAGGTTGAAGACCGTGGTCTTGCCGGCGCCGTTGGGGCCGATGAGGCCGGCGATCTCGGTGCGGCCGATGGTCAGGTCAAAGCCGTCCACGGCCTTGAGGCCGCCGAAGTTGATGCCCAGGTTGATACACTCGAGAATGGGGCGCTTATCAACGTCGCGCTCGGGGACCAGGCTCTTGGAGGGGATGGGGACCAGCTTGGTAGTGCTTTTCTTGAAGGCCGGCATATCACTCCGCCTCCTTTCCGCGCATGTTGTGGGTCCTGAACTGGTTGAAGACCTGCTTGAGCTTGGGGTTATTGGTAAAGAGCATCACCAGGATCAGCACGATGGCATAGACCAGCATCCGGTAGTCGGCAAACTGGCGCAGGGCCTCGGGCAGGATGGTGAGGGCGGTGGCCGCCACGATGGAGCCCAGCATATTGCCAAGGCCGCCCAGCACCACGAACACCAGGATCAGGATGGAGGTGTTGAAGTCGAACTTGTTGGCAACGATGGTGGAATAGTTCATGGCGAAGAGGGCGCCTGCGGCGCCGGCCAGGGCGGCAGAGGTGACAAAGGCCGTCATCTTGTACTTGGTGACATTGAGGCCCACGCTCTCCGCGGCGATGCGGTTATCACGGATGGCCATGATGGCACGGCCGGCACGGGAATTGACCAGGTTGAATACCACCACCAGCGTCACCATCACCAGCAGGAAGCCTGCGGTAAAGGTGGAGATCTTCTGGATGCCGCCGATGCCCATGGGGCCGCCGATGATGAGCTTGCCGCCCTCACGGAGCTGGGTCTTATCGGAGAGCATGCTCATGTGCAGTCCCTTGTCGTCCACGCCCACGTAGAGGTTATTGAAGATGCTCTTGATGATCTCGCCGAAGGCCAGCGTCACGATGGCCAGATAGTCACCCTTGAGGCGCAGAACGGGGATGCCGATGAGGAAGCCCGCAAAGGCCGCGAAGATGGCGCCCACCACCAGGCCGATCAAAAGGCGCAGGGCATTGGAGGACACCACATCCTGCAGGGCAACCGCCGCGGTCACGCCGGTGAAGGCGCCCACGGACATAAAGCCCGCGTGGCCTAAGGAAAGCTCGCCCAGGATGCCAACCGTCAGGTTCAGGGAGACCGCCATCACGATATAGGCGCAGATGGGGATGAGCATACCCTTGAGGGAGGAGGTGATGGAGCCGGAGGAGATCAGGCCCTGCATCATGAGGTAAATCAGGATCACCACGCCGTAGGTGAAGAAGCACATATAGCTGGTCTTCTGGGCGGCGGTGAGATTTCGGTTCAGTTTTCTTGCCATAGCTGTCACCTCACACTTTCTCTCGGACCTGCTTGCCAAGGAGGCCCGCAGGCTTCACCAACAGCACGATGATGAGCACGCCGAACACCACCGCATCGGAAAGCTGGGTGGAGATATAGGCCTTGGCAAAGATCTCGATGACACCCAGCAGCAGGCCGCCGAGAAGTGCGCCGGGGATGGAGCCGATGCCGCCAAAGACTGCCGCGGTAAAGGCCTTGATGCCGGGCATGGAGCCGGTGGTAGGCACCAGGGTGGGGTAAGCGGAGCACAGCAGCACACCGGCGATGGCGGCAAGGCCGGAGCCGATGGCAAAGGTCATGGAGATGGTAGCATTGACGTTGATTCCCATGAGCTGGGCGGCGCCCTTATCCTCAGAGCAGGCGCGCATGGCCTTGCCCATCTTGGTCTTGCCGGTGAACCAGGTCAGTGCCAGCATGATGATGACGCAGGCGGCGATGGTGACCATAGTCACATAGGAAATGTTGAGCTGGCCGTCAAAGAGCTTCACGCCGGTCTGGTCCGCCACCTTGAAGAAGTTGGGGAACACCTTGGGGCTGGAGGTCCACAGGAGCTGGGCGCCGTTTTGCAGCAGGTAGCTCACGCCGATGGCGGTGATGAGGACGGCCAGAGAGGGGGCCTGGCGCAAGGGCTTATAGGCCAGGCGCTCAATGACGATGCCCAGCATCGTGCAAACGAACATGGCCAAAAGCACGCCCAGCGCGGGGGGCAGGTCATAGCGGGCCACAGCGAAGAAACACACATAGGCGCCCACCATGATAACGTCGCCATGAGCGAAGTTCAGCATCTTGGCGATGCCGTAAACCATGGTGTAGCCCAGAGCGATGATGGCGTAAATGCTGCCCAGACTGATTCCGCTGATCAGGAAGTTCAGAAAGGTCATGATATCCACTCCTAACAGTTGGTTTTCTCTCTTCTCGTATCAGTGCGTATCCGAAAAACACCGGGAGGCGGTGGTTTTCCAGGTATCTTTCCGATACGCGCTGCGTGCCCCGGCCGGAGGGATGGACCCTCCGGCACGGGGACTTGGCGTATCATTTCAAATAGCTGAAACGTTGGGACTTCTTAGTCCAGACCCACGTAAGCGCCGTTCTCGATGACCATGCCCTTGGGGCTCTTGGTCACGGTGCCGTCAGCGGCCCAGGTCATGCCCTCGCCGGTGAGGCCGTTGAAGGTCATGGTGGTGAACTGGGCGATCATCAGCTCGCACAGCTCCTCGGCGGTCATGTCGGGGGTAGCGCCGGCGGCCTCGAGAGCCTGCTTGTAAGCGTAGACGCAGTCATAAGCGTCAGCGGCGAACTGGTTGGGGATCTCGCCGGTCTTGGCCTGGTACTTCTCCACGAAAGACTTGGTGGCAGCGTCCTCGGAGTCAGCGTTGAAGGGGGTCAGCAGGATGACGCCCTCAGCCAGGGAGGTGTCGAAGCCTTCCAGGGACAGGATGCCGTCCATGCCGTCCACGCCGAACCACTTGGGAGCGTAGCCCATACCGGCGGCCTGGGCGAAGATCAGGGAAGCGGGGGTGTAGTACATGGGCAGGAACACCAGCTCAGCGCCGTTGGTCTGGGCGTCGGACAGCTGCACGGAGAAGTCGGTGTCGTTGCCGTCGGCAAAGGTGGTATCGGAGACGACCTCGATGTTCAGCTCAGCGGCCTTGGCAACGAAGGTGTCGTGGATGCCCTTGGAGTAAACGTCGTCGTTCTTCCAGATCACGGCGACCTTGGTGGCCAGAGCCTTGTCAGCCATGTACTGAGCGGAAGCGGAGCCCTGGTTGGGGTCCATGAAGCACATCTGGAAGACGTTGTCCTTGCCCTCGACGGTAGCGGTGGAGGAAGCGGAGGGAGTCAGGCCGAAGATGCGGTCGGCGTAGTTCTCAGCAGAGGTAGCCTCGGCGGGCTTGGAGGTAACAGAGCTCAGGGAGATCTGCATGCCCCAGTCCTTCAGGGCGTTGTAGGCGTTGACGGCCTTCTCGGCGTCGTGGGTGTCGTCTTCCATCTTCAGCTCGAACTGGATGCCGCCCATGGCGTTGATCTCCTCAACGGCGATCTCGGCGCCATACTTGACAGCGTTGCCGTAAATGGCTGCGCCGCCGGTCAGGGGGCCGGTGCCGCCCAGGCGGAAAGCGGTGCCTTCAGCGGGAGCGGAGGCGGCGGGGGCAGAGGCTGCGGGAGCGGAGGGGGCTTCTTCCTTGGCTCCGCAGGCGGCCAGGGACATGGTCATGACGGCTGCCATGACGAGTGCAAACAACTTCTTCATAATCTTTTCTCCTTTAACATAAAAGTGTTTACAAATTTATATACAAAAATGCGGCCCCGCCTGAACGGAGCCGCATTTCTGTTTCTTGGATGTTACAGAACTGCTTTTTCGCGCGTCTCAGGCGTATATAGATACCCGCTTACCAGAACTACCAGTACCAGAACCAACAGGGCTACGCGGATCATGCCCAGCAGGCTGATCCCGATCATGCAAATGATGGAAATGCAAATAATAATGGACGCCAGAATACCGGCGTCCATGAGCATGGTAATGGAATTGGCAGAAGACATGGCGCAGGAGCTATTAGCCTGTGCAGACTGCGCAGACATCTCAGACATATGACGCTTGGTGTTCATAGCAGTAGTCATCGTTGTTGGCTCCTCTCTGTCTTTCTGGCTTGGTAGTATTTTAGCGTAGCAAAGCAGAAAAGTCAATCGTTTTCCCTAGGCCGCTTTACCACAAAACGCAAGAGGCACTCCCCTGTTTCTATGTGGATATTGCACAAATTCACGCAAATCTGTACCCAATATAACCCAGTATTCCCCTTTACATTCTCCTTTACTTTCGACCCGTTTCGTCATACAATATACCCAAAAGCATCCATGAGAGGAGCAAGCGCCATGGCATCCAACTGTGAAGAATGTCTGCACTATGACTATGATGAGGAAACAGAGAGCTATTTTTGCACCATGGACCTGGACGAAGATGAAATGGAGCGGTTCCTCCGCAGTGATTTTCGCGCCTGTCCCTTTTACCGCCGGGGCGATGACTACGCCACCGCCCGCCGCCAGTGAGGAAGGAGGTCTTTACAATGGAATTGGTTGACCTCTACGATGAGGAGCGCCGCCCTTTAGGCCGCACCGCCCCCCGCTTTTCCAAGCGGGAAAAAGGCGAGTGGCGCCTGATTGCCCATCTTTGCATTTTTGATTCCCGGGGCCGCCTCCTGCTGCAAAAGCGCAGCGTGGGCAAGCGGGTCTGGCCGGGAAAGTGGGATGTCTCCGCCGCCGGTGGCGTGTCCGCCGGGGAAACCACCCGGGAGGCCGCCGCACGGGAGCTGGAGGAAGAGCTGGGCCTTTCCGCCCAGGCTCCCCATCTGCGCAGCGTCTGCACCGTCACCTTCAACCACGCCTTTGACGACTATTTCATCCTCAAGCGGGATGTAGACCTGAGAAATCTCCGCCTGCAGGAAGAGGAAGTCTCCGCTGTCCGCTGGGCCACCCGCCAGCAGGTGCTGGATCTGATCCGCAAAGACGAGTTTGTGCCCTATTCGGAAAATTTCCTGGGCTATCTTTTTGATATGGCCCGGAATATGGACTTCCAGAATAAATGACAAAATTCTCCCTCCGCCCTTGACGAAGAGGGCGCGGACCTGCTATGATATTTTTGTGATTATGTAAATTACTTTAGAACAAGGAGGCTCAGCCTATGGCATCCCAGTCCCTGAAGCGCTGCCCCGACTGTGGGGAAGCCTATGCCCCCTCTTATAAACGCTGCCCCTTTTGTGAAGAGGAAGCCGCCTTCCTGGAAGGCGACTATATCCGCCGCTCCAGCAAGCGCCGGGGCGGGAAGCGCCACTCCTCTTCCTTCTCTTTGGTGACGCCCACCCTCATCATTCTCATCATCCTGATGGCGGCCCTTCTGGTGTATCTCCTCTTCGGGGACCAGATCAAGGACAAGCTCCGGGGCGAGGACATTCCGGACACGCCTCCCGTCTCCTCCGAGATCATTGATCCCGCCGCATCCTCGGACCCCATCCAGCCTGTAGAGCCTGATGTGTCCACCCCCGCCGATCCCGACACCTCCACCCCCGGCACCATGCCGGAGGATCCGGAAATCACCGAACCCATCGCCGTACCCTATGACACCGTTTACGCCCTGCCCACGGGACTGACCCTCAACAAGTCCGACTTCACCCTCCCTGTGGGCGATCCGGACGTACAGCTCAGCGTTACCGGCGGCTCCGGCACCTACACCTGGGTCAGCCAGGACAGCGCCATCGCCACCGTGGACGCAAAGGGCAAGGTCAAGGCCATTGCGGGCGGCACCGTGAACATCCTGGTCTCTGACGGCAGCCGCAAGGGCGTTTGCATCGTCCGTGTAAAGGGCGGCTCCGCTCCTTCCTCCTCCGGCGGCGGAACTTCCACCCTGGCGCTGAACAAGACCGACTACACCACCAAGGTGGGTGAGATGGATGTGCTGCTGACCCTGGGCGTCACCAACGGCGTCACCTGGGAGACCTCCAACGCCTCCGTTGCCACGGTGAAGAAGGGCCTGGTCCACGCTGTCGGCCAGGGCAACTGCACCATCACCGCCACCTATGACGGAAAGAGTTACGAGTGCATCGTCCGTGTAAAGGGCTAACATACATATGAAAAGACCGTGCCGCCGGCACGGTCTTTTTTATGATCGTTTTGGCGGCGGCATGTACGTCGCCAAAAACACCTCTCGCTCTGCAAACGTGCGAGCGCAGCGAGTGCGCTGCAGCAGAGCGTGTGGGGGATCTAAAGGGGAAGCCCGCTCCCCCTTTAAGAGAGTTCCGCCTGGCCGGTGTAGAGCTGATAGTATCTGCCCTTCTGGGCAATGAGGTCGTCATGGTCGCCCCGCTCCATGATCTGGCCCTGCTCCAGCACCATGATGGCTTTGGCGTTGCGGACCGTGGAGAGCCGGTGGGCGATGACAAACACCGTGCGTCCTTCCATCAGGTGGTCCATGCCCTGCTCGATGATCTTCTCGGTGCGGGTATCGATGGAGGAGGTTGCCTCATCCAGAATCAGCACCGGGGGATTGGCGCAGGCGGCCCGGGCGATGTTGAAAAGCTGCCGCTCGCCCTGGCTCAGGCTCCCGCCGTCACCGGAGAGGACCGTTTCGTAGCCCTGGGGCAGCTTGCGGATAAAGTCGTCGGCGCCTGCCAGACGGGCAGCGGCCTCCACCTCTTCCTCCGTTGCCTCCAGGCGGCCGTAACGGATGTTGTCGGCCACCGTGCCGGTAAAGAGGTGGGTATCCTGGAGCACCACACCCAAAGAGCGCCGCAGGGAATCCTTCTCGATCTCCCGGATGTCGATGCCGTCATAGGTGATGGTACCGCTTTGGATCTCATAAAAGCGGTTGATAAGGCTGGTGATGGTGGTTTTGCCCGCGCCGGTGGAGCCTACGAAGGCAATCTTCTGGCCCGGCTTTGCGTAGAGGGACACATCGTGGAGCACGGTCTTTCTTTCATCGTAGCCAAAGACCACATGATCAAAGCGTACATCGCCCCGCAGGGGGACCAGGGTGCCGTCCTCCCGCTTCCAGGCCCAGGAGCCGGTCTCAAAGGCGGCCTCGGTGAGCGAGCCGTCCCGGTTTTCCATGACCCGGACCAGCTTCACCTTGCCCGCATCCTCCTCCGGCACGGTCTCCATCACCTCAAAGATGCGTTCGGCACCTGCCGCGGCAGAGAGGATGGTGTTCACCTGCTGGGAGATCTGGTTGATGGGCTGGCTGACCTGCTTGGAATAGGTCAAAAACGCCGCCAGGCCGCCCAGGTCCCCGCTGCGGATGGCAAGAAGGGCGCCCACGCAGCAGGTCAGGGCATAGTTCACATGGGAGAGGTTTCCCATGGTGGGGGGCATGATGCCCGCGAAGGTCTGAGCGTTGGTGCCCGCCTTGCGGTAGGCCTCGTTGAGGGCTTGGAACTCCCGCTTGGCGGCAGCTTCATGGTTGAAGACCTTGATGACCTTCTGGCCCTCGATCATCTCCTCGATATAGCCGTTCACCTCGCCCACAGCCTTTTGCTGCTGCATAAAATACCGCCGGCTCCGTCCGCCGATGAACTTCACCGCCAGCATCATCACAAAGAGCATCCCAAAGGTGATGCAGGTCAGGATGGGACTGAGAATGATCATCATGGTGATGGTCCCCAGGAAGGTCAGCGTACAGGAGATGAGACTTCCAAAGCTGTTGTTCAGGGCCTCGGAGACGGTCTCAATGTCGTTGGTATAGCGGCTCATCAGCTCGCCGTGGGTATGGGTATCAAAGTATTTCAGGGGCAGGCGCTGCATCTTTTCAAAGAGGTCCTCCCGGATCTTCGCCACCGTGTTCTGAGACACATGGACCATAATGCGGGCGTAACCGTAGGAGCAGGCCGCGCCGGCAACGTACACCGCCGCCATGACGCACAGCATCCGGGCAAGGCCGGGAAAGTCCCCGGGGAGGATATAGTCATTGATCAGGGGCTTGATGAGGAAGCTGCCGCCCACGGAGCAGGCGGAGCTCACCACCAGCAGCACCGCCACGATGCAAAGGTGCAGCCGATAGCATCCCAGATACCCCATGAGCTTTCCGATGGTCTCTTTGAGGTTCTTGGGCTTCTGGAAGCCGCCTCTGGGTCCTCTGCCGCCGGGTCCTCTGCCGGGAGGCGGGCCCATGGGTCGTTTATTCTCAGCCACCGATGCTCACTCCTTCCTGCTGGGCGGTGTAGACCTCGCGGTAGATCTCGCAGGTCTTCATCAGTTCTTCATGCTTGCCCTGGGCCGCAATACGGCCCCGGTCCATCACCACAATGAGGTCCGCGTCCATGACGGAGGTGACCCGCTGGGCAATGATGATCTTGGTGGTGTCCTTGAGCCGGGTGCGGAACGCCTCCCGGATCCTGGCGTCCGTGGCGGTATCCACCGCGGAGGTGGAGTCATCCAGGATCAGCACCTTTGGCTTTTTCAAAATGGCCCGAGCAATGCAAAGGCGCTGCTTCTGTCCGCCGGAGACATTCACTCCCCCCTGGCCCAGGTCCGTATCCAAACCATCGGGCATCCGGGAGAGGAATTCATCGGCGCAGGCGGCCCGGCAGGCCTCCCACAGCTCCTCATCGGTGGCATTCTCATCGCCCCAGAGGAGGTTTTCCCGGATGGTGCCGGAAAAGAGGGTGTTCTTCTGCAGCACCATGCTGACGCTCCCGCGCAGGTGGTCCATGGTGTATTCCCGGACGCTGCGGCCGCCCACCTTCACCGTGCCCTCACCGGCCTCGTACAGCCGGGGGATCAGGGACACCAGGCTGGTCTTGCCGCTGCCGGTACCGCCCAGGATACCCACCGTGGCGCCGGAGGGGATGTGGAGGTCAATATCCCGCAGGATCCACTCCGGACTCCGGGGATCATACCGGAAGGAAACCCCCTCAAAGTCCACGGACCCGTTTTCTACTTCCGCGTCCTCCAGAGCCTCGGCATCGGTGATGGCAGGCTCCTCCGCCAGCACCTCGGCAACGCGCTTGCCGCAGGCGATGGAACGGGTCATCATCATAAACATCATGGAGACCATCATCAGCGAGATCATGATCTGGGAGATGTAGGTGAAGTAGGTAATGAGCTTGCCGGCGTCCAGGGAGCCCTGGGCCACCATGTGCCCGCCAAACCACATCACGGCGATGATGGTGCCGTTGATAATGAGCATCATGATGGGCATATTCATTACTACCGCGCCGAAGGCCTTCTGGCTGGTCTCCTTCAGGTCCTGGTTGCGCTTGGAGAATTTCTCCTGCTCATAGTCCTCCCGGACAAAGGACTTCACCACCCGGATGCCCGTCAGGTTCTCCTGGACCACCAGGTTCAGCGCGTCCGTCTTTTCCTGCAGGGCCTTGAAGCGGGGGCCCACCTTCATCAGCAGGGTGACCACCACCACGGCCAGCAGCGGCAGCGCCACCAAAAATACATTGCTCAGCTGCCGGGAAATGCGGATGGAGAGAATCATGGCGGAAACCAGCATCACCGGAGCCCGGACCAGCAGCCGCATCCCCATCATGAGAGTCATCTGCAAATTATTCACATCGTTGGTCAGCCGGGTGACCAGGGAGGCCGTGGAAAACTTCTCAATATTGGAAAAGGCGAAGGACTGGATATGGTCATACTCCGCCCTGCGCAGATTCGCGCCAAAGCCCTGGCCTGCCCGGGCGGACAAGGCGGCGCTTCCAAGGCCGAAGGCCAGGGAGATCAGCGCCAGGCCCACCATCAAAAAGCCCTTTTTCAGAATATAGTCCACATCGCCGGTGGCGATGCCGATATCCACGATATCGCTCATCACCAGGGGGATCAGCAGCTCGAACACCGCCTCCGCCGCGGAGCAAATCACACCCAGAAAAATGATGGGAAGATAGGGCCGTGCATGGGGCCACAGTTTTTTCATCATAGCGTTTTCTCCTCCAGATTCTCGATGATGCGGCGCAGAAAACTGCGTAAAAGCTCCTGCTCCTCCCGGCTGAAGCCCTGCACAATGGCTTCCTCCGCCCGGTCAAAGCACTCCTTCAGTTCCTCCACGAAGGTCCCGCCCTTTTCCGTGAGCCTTACCAGGCGGCGGCGGGCGTCCCGCTCATCCACGGTGCGCACCAGCAGTCCCTTTTCCTCCATGCGGTCGATGACGCCGTTGGCCGTAGGTGCTTTCACGCCCAGGGCCTCCGCCAGCGTAGACTGCGTGGTGGGGCCGTGCTCCGTGAGATACAGCAGCACATGGGTCTGTGTGGGGGTGATGTCATAGCGGCTCATCCGGGCGCGCATCTGCTCTTTTGCCAGGTGGGCGCTGTGACCCAGCAGCGGCCCGAAGAATGCCATGTGATCCATATGGCACCTCCTTTGTCTTTTTCTTAGCACGCTAAATATTAGCACCCTCACCTTTTATTGTCAACTCGTCTTCGCGTCCATTTTTTGAACATTTTGTAAACGCAGGACGGACTTTCAGGAAATCTTGTGAACATTTTGTGAAGCTTTGGCCAGACTTATTGACTTCTCCTTCCCTTACAAGTAAGATAAACTTGCGAAGTGGATAAAACATGATTTTCTCTCTCTTTTTTATTCTCCCTTTTATTTGAACAGAAAGCCGGGCAACCGAAAGGTTGCCCGGCTTTCCTTGCATAATTTCCCTCTTTCCTCCACATCCTACCGGTGTAATCCATACACCAAGGAGGAACTTATGAATCTGTCTGACTCCAAGACCCTGGTCAACCTCATGCGGGCTTTTGCCGGAGAATCCCAGGCCCGCAACCGCTACACCTTCGCCGCAGGCATCTGCAAGCAGCAAAAGCTTCATCTCCTGGAGGCCGTGTTCAACTTCACCGCCGACCAGGAGAAAGAGCACGCCGAGATCTTCTACAACCACATGAAAGAGCTCTCCGGCTCCAACATCACCATCGACGGAGCCTATCCCGTGGATATCACCAATGAGGTGTCCGATCTTCTCCGCCGGGCGGAGCATAATGAGCTGGAGGAATTTGAAACCGTCTATCCCGACTTTGCCAAGACCGCCGAGGAAGAGGGCTTCCCCGCCGTGGCCCACTCCTTCCGGGAGATCGCCAAGATCGAGCAGACCCACGCCAAGCGCTTTGCCTGGCTGGCACAGGCTCTGGAGGAGGGCACTCTCTACGCAGGCTCTGCCAAGCAGGCCTGGATGTGTCTGAACTGCGGGTATATCGTCAACGTCATGAGCGTCCCCGCCCGCTGTCCCGTCTGCGACCATGACCAGGGCTATTTCGTCCCCCTGGCTCTGGCCCCCTATTCCTCCGAGCAGATGATGCCCTGACCAAGGGCGGCCCGTGGCCGCCCCTACTTATTTACGCATCCCCACCGGCGATCACGCGGATCATCCCCTGGGCAAAGAGGCGGGCAGCCAGGGCCGCCTCCTCCGGGGAATTTCCCGCCGCGCCCACCTCCACCAGCAGGCTCCCGGTGGTGGCGTGCTGGTTGTAGCGGGAATTTCTGAGCAGGATGGGCCGCATAAGCTGGCTGTTTTCCTCCAGAAGCTGATTCTGGATGGCCGCCGCCAGCTTCAGATTCTCCCTCCATGCGGGATGCTCCAGTCCCCCGCCATCGCTGCCCACCACCAGAGTCATCTGGGCGGAAGTCCCCTCCGGCGTCTGACAGACCACCTTATACTGGTTTCCCTCGCCATCCTCGATGGCGTCCCGGTGCACATCCAGGACAAAGCGGATGGAGGGGTGCTCCTCCAGATACGCCGCAATGGCCTCCAGGGACCGGTCATAGGCCCCGTTATAGGAGGGATAGTCGTAGAGCGTCCGGTCGTGGAGGACGGAGATGCCGGCAGCGCTGAAAACCTCCGCCATCACATCCCCGGCGGCCACCACGTTGTAGCGGCTGTCGGTGGTGCGGTGGTCCCCGGACCAGACGATGCCCTGCTCCTCCGCCGGGGTGTAGCTTTCGCTGCCGTGGGTATGGATGATCAGGATCTGGGGGGTCCCCTCCCCCAGGGAGGCGGCGAAGGGCTGTCCCACCTCGCCAGCCGTCACAGGATAGTCTGTGGCGTTGGAAATATAGGCAAGGCCGCTGACAACGTACCCTTCCGCCGAAGAGGGCACCAGGGTCCGGCCCTCCACGCCGTTATCCGTAGGGGTCTGGGACACCAGGGGCGTCTCCTCCACAGGAACGATCACGGCATCCTCTTCCTTTTCCTCTCCCTTCGCCGCAGTCTCCTCCCGCTGGGACCAAAGCTGCGCCACTTCCTCCCGGGCACTCATCAAAAGGGGCGACTGGGCCAGGGCCATGACCGCGGCCCCGGAGAGGGTGTCCCGGACCCACAGGTCCCCCAGTTCCCAGCGGATCGCCCCCTTTGGGGCGGAGGCGCGGATGGCCGCAAAGGCCGCGGCGGCATTGGGGGTCCCCGCCGTCACCGCAAGCAGATATAAAACCGACGCCGACAAAGCCGCGGCGCCCAGACCTCGGATCACCGTATGGGGTCTTTTCAAAAAAACCACCTCCGGGACAACCCTATGTTCCGGAGGTGGTTTTTATGCGTTTATTTTGTAAGACTTCGCATCAGCTCAATTTCCGCCCGGTAGCCCGGCAGCTCATTGGGGGTCTCCAGGCAGAAGGGCAGGTCCCGCAGCGCCGGGTGATTCACGATGCGCTCCAGGGCCTCCAGGCCGATATGGCCCCGGCCCAGACACTCGTGGCGGTCCTTCGCGGCGCCCTGGGGATTCTTGCTGTCATTGAGATGGATGGCTTTCAGCCGCTCCAGTCCGATCACACGGTCAAACTCCGTCAGGACCCCGTCCAGGTCGTTTACGATGTCATACCCGCCGTCATGGACATGGCAGGTGTCCAGACAAACACCCATTTTCTCTCCCAGCTCCACCCGGTCCAAAATGGAGCGGAGCTCCTCGAAGCGGCCGCCCACCTCGCTGCCCTTGCCCGCCATAGTCTCCAAAAGGACGGTGGTGGACTGGTCCGGGCGCAGGATGGTATTCAGGCCCTGGGCGATCAGCTCCACGCCCCGTTCCGTCCCCTGGCCCACATGGCTGCCGGGATGGAAGTTGTAGAGCTGGCCGGGAATGTGCTCCAGGCGTCTCAGGTCATCCGCCATGGTCTCGGCGGCGAAGCGGCGGTTCTCTTCTTTATCGGAGCAGAGGTTCAGGATATAAGGCGCGTGGGCAACGATGGGGGCAAAGCCCTTCTCTGCCAGCAGCGTGCTGAGAGCCGCCGCGTCGGCGGTGTCCAGGGCCTTGGCCCGGCTCCCCCGGGGATTGCGGGTGAAAAACTGAAAGGTATCCGCCCCCAGCTCCAGCGCCGTCCGCCCCATGGCGGCAAAGCCTTTGGTGGAACTGAGGTGGCAGCCGATGTGCAGCATAAGGCACCTCCTGATGATTTTTGTGGTATACTAACACAAAAATCATCTTCCGGCATTGGCTTTTGCAACACTCCTGTTTGACGCTTTTATGTCTCTTCGCTCAAAAACAGCTCCTCCGCCTGACGCTGGACATCCAGCAGTTCCCGGCGCAGGTGTTCCAGCGTCTGTTCCAGGTCGGTAATGGCGTTGAACAGCAGCAGATACTCTTTGGTAATGGTCTTCATTTGTGACATCCTTTCTCTTGTTATTGGGATACGGCCACAAAATCTTGTGGTTTCTGATGCCTATCATACACACTTTCCTTGGAGGAATCTGCTGTAATTTGTCGAAGAGTCAGGAAGAAGTCATTTTTTTGCAAAGTGCTGGGGAAAGGGGGCGGTTTTTGCGCTTGTGAAACGGCGGAAGGGGTGGTATCATAAGGGCATCTCATCAAAAGGAGGGTGCCGCGTGACCACAAAAGAACACATTCTGGCCCAGTGCGCCCGTTATCCGGCCCTTGCGCCCCGGGACCTTTTGAAATTTCTGCACCAAAGTGTCTTTGGCCCCGGCCATCTGGTAACGGACGAGGCCGGCGGGCTGGAAGCCCTCCGCGCCGAAGATGCCTCTTCGGGGGCGGACATCGAGCCC
>JAFOCY010000042.1 GCA_017380995.1 Oscillibacter sp.
CGCCGCCAAGAGAGGTCTGGTCACCGGCTGCAAGCCAGACTGCGGAGGTACGGTTTGGTTCGCCCGGGAGCTGCCATGGAGACATGGCCGGTAAGCCCACCGTTACCGGGGCATCAAGTGCGTGCCGCAAGGCGCGAATTTGGGTGGTACCGCGGAAGGAACAGCCTTTCGTCCCAATGTTGGGACGGAGGGTCTTTTTTTATCTCCTTCCCGAAACATATAACTATGTAAGGAGCATCAACTATGAAGCAGCAACTGGAAGCCATTCGCGCCGCGGCGCTGGAAGCCATCGCCACCTGCGCAAACAGCGGCGAGCTGGAAGCCCTGCGCGTGAAGTACCTGGGCAAGAAGGGCGAACTCACCGCCGTCCTCAAGCAGATGGGTAAGCTCTCTCCCGAGGAGCGCCCCGTCATGGGCCAGATGGCCAACGCCGTCCGCGACGAACT
Organism: Oscillibacter sp.; assembly: GCA_017380995.1. GTDB lineage: Bacteria > Bacillota > Clostridia > Oscillospirales > Oscillospiraceae > Oscillibacter. Next base: position 447 of record JAFOCY010000042.1, read on the forward strand.
GGAAAAAGCCATGGAGGCTCAGGCCGCTGTCCTGGCCGAAAAGGCCATGGCGGAGCAGCTGGAAAGCGAGACTATTGACGTCACCATTCCCGGCAAGGAAGTAAAGATCGGCCACAAGCATCCCATGTACCTGGCTCTGGATGAGATCAAGGATATTTTCGTGGGCATGGGCTTCACCGTGCTGGACGGTCCCGAGGTGGAGCTGGCGGAGCTGAACTTTGACCGCCTCAACGCCGAGGAGGGCCACCCCTCTCGCGACTGGTCTGACACCTTCTATTTTGACGAGGACAGCCGCGTGATGCTGCGCAGCCAGACCTCTCCCATGCAGGTGCGCGCCATGGATACCATGGAACTCCCTATCCGCATCATTGCCCCCGGCCGCGTCTACCGCAAGGACGAGGTGGACGCCACCCACTCCCCCATGTTCCATCAGGTGGAGGGCATGGTCATCGACAAGAACGTCACCATGGCCGACCTGAAGGGCACTCTCAACACCGTTGTTGAAAAGCTCTACGGCGAGGGCACCAAGACCCGTTTCCGCCCCCACCACTTCCCCTTCACCGAGCCCTCCTGCGAGATGGACGTCCAGTGCCACAAGTGCGGCGGCGTGGGCTGCCCCACCTGCAAGGGCGAAGGCTGGATCGAACTGCTGGGCGCCGGCATGATCCATCCCCGGGTGCTGGAAATGGCCGGCATTGACCCCGAGGTCCACTCCGGCTGGGCCTTCGGTATGGGTCTGGAGCGCACCGCTATGCGCCGCTTCAAGATCGCCGACCTGCGTCTGATCTTTGAAAATGATGTCCGCTTCCTCGAGCAGTTCTGATAGGAGGATATACACGTATGAATTTAAGCAGAAAATGGCTCAACGAGTTCGTCACCGTTGATGCAAATGATAAAGATTTTGCCGAGGCCATGACCCTCTCCGGTTCCAAGGTGGAGGGTACTGAAGACCTGGGCGCAGAGATTTCCAACGTGGTGGTGGGTAAGATCACCGCCATTGAGCGCCATCCCGACTCTGACCATATGTGGATCTGCCAGCTGGATGTGGGCGCTGAGGAGCCCGTTCAGATCGTCACCGGCGCATGGAATATCCATGTGGGTGACCTGGTGCCCGTTGCCAAGCACAAGTCCACCCTCCCCGGCGGTGTGAAGATCGAAAAGGGCAAGCTCCGCGGCGTTAAGTCCAACGGTATGCTCTGCGGCCTCTATGAGCTGGGCCTGGATGAGCGCGATTTCCCCTATGCTGTGATCACCGCCGCCGCCATTCTTGGCGACTATAAGGCCATCGATCCCGAAAAGCCTTCCATCCCCGCCGATATCCAGCCCGGGCACAAGATCTACGGTCCCGTGGTGGCCGCCCAGGTCACTTCTGTCGAGAACGCCGGCGTGAACCTCTGGAAGTGTACCCTGAACGATGGCAAGGAGCCCCTTGAAGTGGTCACCCCCTGTCAGAACCTCCACGAAGGGGATCTGGTGGCCTACAATACCAAATCCAACACCATCTGCACTCTGGCTGATCTCCACGCCGAGCAGAAGGAGTTCCCCCACTGCATTCCTGACGGCATCTTCATTCTGCACGAAGAAGGCATCGCTCCCGGCGAGGACATCAAGCCCATCATCGGCCTGGATGACCACGTGGTGGAGTTTGAGATCACTCCCAACCGCCCTGACTGCCTGAGCATCATCGGCCTTGCCCGCGAGGCCGCCGCCACCTATAACGCTGAGCTCCGCCTCCACACCCCCGAAGTCAAGGGCGGTGCTGAGGGCGATCTGATGGAGCTTCTGGACGTGGAGACTCCCGCCGAGGACCTCTGCCCCCGCTACACCGCCCGCATGGTACGCAACGTAAAGATCGCTCCCTCCCCCAAGTGGATGCGCGAGCGCCTGCGTGCTATGGGTGTGCGCCCCATCAACAACATCGTTGATATCACCAACTATGTCATGCTGGAGTATGGCCAGCCCATGCACGCTTTTGACTACCGCTATGTCAAGGGCGGCAAGATCATCGTCCGCCGTGCCGAGGACGGCGAGGAGCTCACCACCCTGGACGGCAACGTCCGCAAGCTCAACAGCTCCATGCTGGTCATCGCTGACGACACCCGCGCCGTGGGCCTTGCCGGCATCATGGGCGGATTGAACAGCGAGATCGTGGAGGATACCGTGGATGTTGTCTTCGAGTCTGCCAACTTCAACGGTACCTGCATCCGCAAGACCGCTTTGGCCCTGGGTATGCGTACCGAGGCTTCCGCCAAGTTTGAAAAGGGCCTGGATATTCTCAATACCCTCCCCGCCGTTGACCGTGCCTGTGAGCTGGTGGAGCTGCTGGGCGCCGGCGAAGTGGTGGATGGCGTCATCGACATCCTCAACTACGTACCCCAGCCCACCGTTTTGACTCTGGAGCCCGAGAAGATCAACGCCCTCCTGGGCACTAACGTTCCCGCCGACGAGATGGTCCGTATCCTCGAAAAGCTCCAGTTCCAGGTGGAAGGCGATCAGGTGACCATTCCCTCCTGGCGCGGCGATGTTCTTCGCATGGCCGACCTTGCTGAGGAAGTGGCCCGCTTCTTTGGTTACAACAATATCCCCTGCACCCTGGTCTCCGGCGAGACCACCCAGGGCGGTTACTCCGACCAGCAGAAGCTGGAACAGCTCCTTGGCAGCGTGTGCCGCACCTGCGGTTATGATGAGATCATCACCTACTCCTTCATCTCCCCCACCTACTACGATAAGATCCGCTGGGACGAGGAGGATCCCCGCCGCGCCTCTTTCAAGATCCTCAATCCCCTGGGCGAGGATACCTCCATCATGCGCACCACGGTCCTGCCCTCCATGCTGGAAATCCTGACCCGCAACTATAATTACCGCAATAAGTCTGCCAAGCTCTACGAAATCGGCCGCACCTACGGCTTTGGCGGCGAGCAGGGTCTGGCCATCGAGCGCAAAGTCCTCTCCATCGGCGCCTACGGCCCCGATATGGACTTCTTCGCTCTCAAGGGCGTGATCGAAGCTGCTTTGAGCGAGATCCGCGCCACGGATATCCGCTTTGAGGGTTGCCGCGACAATCCCTCCTATCATCCCGGCCGCTGCGCCAAGGTCTACTGCGGCGACGCTTACCTGGGCGTCTTTGGCCAGATCCATCCTTTGGTTGCCAAGAATTACGATGTGGATGCCGCCTTCTACTGCGCGGAGCTGAGCTTTGACGCCCTCTTTGCCGCACGGGGTGATGATCCCGTCTATCAGCCCCTGCCCAAGTTCCCTGCCGTTACCCG
>JAFOCY010000006.1 GCA_017380995.1 Oscillibacter sp.
CATTTTCACTCTCCAACGTAATAGCCACCACCATTTCCCGACGTTCCAAAAGAGCATTCAACTCCTGCTGAACATCCTCATCGGATAAAGTCATAACAACGTCCCCCTGCTCAACATAGTCGCCAATTTCTACCTGAAGTGAGGAAACAATACCAGATGTATTTGCAGCAAGATAAAATGTTCCCTGTTCAGGAACGAACAAGCCTGTTGCTTCCGTTTTTATTGGGAGCCTCCCAAAAACAGACCACACCAACGCCACAACCACAATAACGGCACCGCCCAGCAGTGCCAACCAAAATGAAGGCGAGGTGATCACGATCATTTTATCCAGCTGGTCAGGGGATGACATCCTCTCCAGCAGAGCTTTTCTGTAAATTTGTTTTGCCATGAGGCAATCTCTCCTTTCCAAGGTCAATTGATTCGCTCTCTCCCGCCGCCACAGGGCAAACGATAAAAGCGTTAAAAAGCACATGAGCCTTTCGGTTAATATACTTTCATCTTGAATAAAGCCGCAAATCATATCCGACTTAGTTTCCGGAATTCCACCGGTGCGGACGGCGTTTTCGAATCTAAAAACATAATGCGGCCCCATAATTTTTTTAGTATAACAAAAAAAGGACAACAAAAGGCTGACAAATCTCAGTCGTTCTCAAAAAAGACTGTGTTGAAACGCCAGTGTTCCAACACAGTCTTTTGCTGATATATCCTATTCAAATAAACAGCTCCGCCAGTTCCGGACAAATCTCCTTCGCCCGGCGCTCCAGTGCTTCCAGCAGCTCATACCCTTCCTTCCCCCCGGCGCGTTCCATGCCGCAGCAATGAGAAAGCCTGTCCATTACCGCGCTTACCCGGCGCACCGTTTCGTTGTCCTGAGTGCCGTCCGTGTAGTTTTCCAGCCGTCCGCCAACGTAAACCCCATTTTCGATCCCGAGAAAACTCTGCGCAAGGGGAACGCTGTACTCCCCTGTGGCAAAGAGCAGCCCCATGCAGTCAGCCAGCAGTTCGTCCCAAATCGGATTTTTCTTCTCCGGAAAAAGCTTGCGGCAGACAAAGTGGGTCAGCTCATGGTATTTGCGGATCTCCCGGGATAAGCGCAGCCATGTTTCGCTGTCATAGTGGGTGCGCTCCGCCGGAACGGCGCTGTACGGACCGTCAGACAGCAGCAGGAGTGTCTGCTTGTAGTTGGAAGGGACCGCCGTAAAGCGGGCAAACTCTCCGGACAGATCGTCTCCGCCGCTTTCCCGGTAGGCCGCCATGTGGGCATGGATCCTGCTCCAGTCATGGATCCCGCTGATATAGCAGGCTCCCATGGTGGGCGGCACTTCCACCGGCTCACAGCGGCAGGCCATGATGCGGTAGAAGCATTCAAAGTCGTCCCGGTTGGCAAGAAACACCACCGTCACCTCGCCAGCAGGCGTTTTCTCCACCGTCAGGCTGTCCTGGGGGGAAGTCGCAAAGTGAGACAGGCTCCCCTCATATCGGTTTCCTTTGCGCACGATAGCGCGGTACAGCTCGCTCTGGGATACACCGGGTTCCGGCTTTAAGTACAGCTGGGGAAAGCGTTTTGCCAAGGTTTCTATGACCATCATACATCCTTACCAATGGCGACCGGTATACTCGTAAATCAGATCATCAGTCGCAATAGCAAATGCAGCAACGCAAGCAGCGCCAATAAGGGCAAGGCCAATCGTACCCAGTACACTTCCGCCGCTCACCTGCTCCAACAGTTCTTCGGACAGTTCGCCTCTCTCAGCCTGTGTAGCCCACTGTTCCAACTGCTTGACAGAGATTTCACCGTCTGCAACCTTGAGAAACATTTCGCGAATTGCGAAGATCTCCTCCTCGGTCAGTTCAACACCCTTTTCCTTCAGAGCAGCCTGCACCTCTCCGGCACTCTCCAGTTCAAAAAGGCTCTTGACGAATGCCTCGTCAGCAAAGATTTCCTTCATCTTTTCGATGTTCATGATAGTTCCTCCTGCTTTTCTATTTTAATAGATTCTATTTTTGCTCAGTTGAACGATACACCATTTTTGGAGGGTCGTTCAACATAATCATTCAAATTACAAGCTCTTATTTCGCTACAAACCATCATTTAACGCATTGTATCGTTAGTTTTTGTATAATTACCAACGCCTTTCGACTGCATCCATTATAGATAGTGTTAAGAAAGTAACACCTGCATATGCAATAATAGCACAACCCACAACAAAACCTACTGTCTCCAAAACAATACCTCCCGCGACATTTTCCAATTCTTCCTCGGAAAGTTCACCATCTTCTAACTGTACTGTCCACTTTTCCAGCTGCTCTTTGGTAATATCGCTTTCTTCAACTTTCAACAGAAAGTCTCTGATAGAAATAATTTCTTCTTCGCTAAACTCAATCCCCTTTTCTTTCAAAGCAGCCTGTACCTCTCCGGCGCTCTCCAGTTCAAAAAGGTTCTTGACGAATGCCTCGTCCGAAAAGACTTCCTTGATTTTTTCCATGTTCATACGTTTTCCTCGCTTATCTTTTAATTGATTTGTTGTTTCATTTTTTTGCGGCTGACGTTTCGCCGCACAAACTACTTCTTTTCCCGCAGGAAAGCCAAACGTTCTGCCGCAGACCTACGCCCACAGCCGTTTCAATCCCTCGCAGACCAGTTCTTCCACCAGTTCGGCCTGCTCCCGGGGCAAATACCCGGAATGGGCGGAACGGCAAATGGTCACAAGGGCAGGCTCCCACAGTTGACTACCCAGCCAGTTGAAAAAATGTTCGATGCGGGCACGGATCTGCTTCTCCTCCGCCAGCGCTTCCTCTGTGGACGCTTCCATGTAGCGCAGATAATATTTCCCGTTTTCTGCTTCCGCCCGAATCAGCGCTCGGGGCAGAATCCGAAACGGATGATATGGATTCTCGCAAAATTCCTCATACGCTTCCTTGGTGATTTCGATACGCTTTGGGGCAGTGGTTGACAGGGAATTATCCCAGCAAAAATAGTCCAGGTCGATATCAAGGACAACATTTTCAAGCATTCCGGTATCACTGAGTGCCCCTTCGTGATAGGTATAAAAGCCGTAGCCATCCGCCCCATCTCTTCGTTTATCCGCATGCAGAAAGGGGATATACTTCGCCGGCTCCAGAACATGTTTCCCCCGAAGCCGAATCAGCCGTTCCTCCGTGGAAAAAGGCTGCTTCACCAACCCCTTCATATTGAACATTTGGGAAAACAGTCCCTCATACAGCGCCGGAACAATGAAGTCGGCAATACCAAGAGCCGAGTATGTAAAGACTCTGCGCTCCTCCAAGGTCAAAAAAGACTTTGAAAAATCATGGAAGTATCCACCGCAGGTCAGGTCATCGTGGTGATCCACATGGAACAGCACGTTTCCCTGCGGGGGGATCCACCCCTTTTCCACCGCAAACCCCCAATAATAGAATGCCTCATGGTGCTCCTCCATAGTCAGAAAAGGCATTTTCAACATCATCTCTCCCCCTCCTTAATGTGTCTGTAAACCATTGGGAACGCTGTAATAAACCAAGCTGAAAACTGCTGCGGGCAACACCGCAGTTCCTCAGCCAGTGCATCCATCTTCACCCATTTCATCTCCCCAATTTCTTCGGGATCAGGGGTGAAGGGACCGTCATACCGCCCCACAAAAACATGGTCAAGCTCATATTCCGCAAGTTCTCCAAAGTCCTCACGGTAGACAAAAGAGGTCAGGTGGTGCAAATTCTCCATCTCATACCGAATACGAACCTCTTCCCACAGCCGGCGGGAAACTGCTTCTTCCAAATGCTCGCCCACCCTTGGATGGGAGCAGCAGGTATTGGCCCACAAGCCCGCCGAGTGGTATTTCCCCGCCGCCCGTTTCTGG
>JAFOCY010000007.1 GCA_017380995.1 Oscillibacter sp.
AGATCGCCGCGGATCTTGCTCTTTTCAATGTCAGACGCAGTGATGGCAATGACGATCTCCACATCGTCCTTGAGCTGCTGGAGCATCCGGATCTTGCTGTCCGGCTCAAACCCCGGCAGCACCCGGGAGGCATGATAGTCGTCAAAGAGCTTGCCGCCAAATTCCAGATACAGCTTGCCGCCGAACTGGGCGATCCGCTTGCGGATCTGCTCAGACTGGGTGGCGAGGTACTTTTGATTGTCAAACCCGATGGCATTCATTCTGTACACAACCCCTTCTGTTCGTTTCACAAAATCGAAATTAGTATACCACCATTTTTCCCGTTTGTGAAGAAGTGACTTGGTCCCTCCGGGCAATGTTTGGCGCTTGATACAAAAGATCCTGTCAAAATGAACAGATTTATAAAAAATTTGGGGCTTGACCGGAACGCCTTCATATGCTCCTTCTCCCGGGCATATATTCCTTTGAAAAGGGGGCTTGTATCCATGGAATTTCTCTTCACCCTGCGCGCCGCCCTCTGGGGCGGCGGAACCATTGCACTTTTATTGGGGACAGGGGTCTTTTTATCCCTGCGCACCCGTTTTTTACCCCTGCGAAATATGGGAAAAGCCCTCCGCCTGGCCCTGAGCAAAGAGTCACGACAGGCCAAAAGCGGTGGGGTGAGTCCTTTTTCCGCTTTGATGACCGCCCTTTCCGCCACCATTGGGACGGGCAATATCGTAGGGGTGGCCGCAGCCCTCACCTCCGGCGGGCCGGGGGCTTTGGTCTGGATGGAGCTCAGCTCCCTCCCTGCCCTGGCCACCAAATTCTCCGAGTGTCTTCTCTCCGTGAAATACCGCCGCCGGAACAGGAGGGGAGAATGGATCGGCGGTCCCATGTATGTGATGGAATCCCGGCTGGGCCGGCCCGGAAAGCTTCTGGCAGTGCTCTTTTCCCTCGCGGCAGTTCTGGTGGCCCTCTCCATGGGAAGCTCCGTACAGTCCAACGCCATGTCCCAGGCCCTGGCAGACTCCTTCTCCCTCTCTCCTTTCCTGGTAGGCGGAATAACGGCAAGCCTTGTTTTCCTGGTATCTCAGGGCGGCATCCGCTCCATCTCCCGCCTGGCGGAGATCCTGGTCCCCCTGATGGGCATTGGGTACATGGTGGCAGGGCTTTGGGTCATCCTTTGTCATCTGCCCGCCCTGCCGGGGGCCGTTATCGAAATGTTCCGGAACGCCTTTTCCCTGAGAGCCGCTGCGGGAGGGTTTCTGGGTGCAGCCCTTCAGCAGGGCATTGCCCGGGGCGTGCTGACCCACGAGGCCGGTCTTGGCTCCGCCGCCATCACCGCTGCCTGCTCCGATGACGGTGATCCTCTCCGCCAGGGCTATATCGCCGAGACCTCCGTGATTTTCGACACCTTTATCCTCTGCACCGTTACCGGCCTTGCCATATTGAGTGCAGGGGTGATGGACGGAACGCGCACCGGGGCGGCGCTGACCATTGCCGCCTTTGAGACCGTCTTCGGCCACTTCGGCGGAGCCCTTCTCTCCATCGCCATTGTCCTGTTCGCCTTCTCTTCCATTTTGGGCTGGGCCTATCAGGGAGAATCCGCCTTTGCCTATCTTTTCGGTCTGCGCTCTATTCCCCTTTTTCGCCTGGTCTACGCCCTCTCCGCCTTTTATGGGGCTGTTTCCGCCATGGATACGGTACTGGCCCTGAGCGACATCGCCAATGCCCTCATGTGTTACCCCAACCTCATCTGCCTGCTGCTCTTGTCCGGAACGGTGGCAAAAGAAGTCCGGAAGTCGTAAAATTTTTGTGACGGTGTTGAAATTTCCATTTTTAATGGTATGATATGTTTGATATTTTATTTTAACAAAGGAATGATCCAACATGACGAAAATTGATATTTTTTCCGGTTTCTTAGGCGCCGGCAAGACTACTCTCATCAAAAAGCTTCTCTCTGAAGTTTACCAGGGCGAAAAGCTGGTGCTCATCGAAAATGAATTCGGCGAGATCAGCATTGACGGCGGCTTTTTGAAGGAGTCCGGCGTACAGATCTCCGAGATGTCCTCCGGCTGCATCTGCTGCTCCCTGGTGGGCGATTTCAACCAGGCCCTCAAGGACGTTGTGGCCCAGTATCAGCCTGACCGGGTGCTCATTGAGCCCTCCGGCGTGGGCAAGCTCAGCGATGTGATCGTGGCTGTTGAAAATGCCGTGGCCGAAAGCGAAGGCACCATGGTGCTGGGCAGCGCCGTTGCCGTGGTGGACGCCAGCAAGGTGAAGGTCTATATGAAGAACTTCGGCGAGTTTTATAACAACCAGGTGGAGTCCGCCGGCACCCTGATCCTCTCCCGCACCCAGAAGCTGAGCGACGAAAAGCTCCATGCCGCCGTTGAAATGCTGCGGAAGAAGAATCCCGACGCCGCCATCCTCACCACTCCCTGGGATGAGCTTTCCGGCAAGACCATCCTCTCCGCCATTGAGAAGGTGTCCCTGGCCGATGAGCTGCTGGAAAAAATGCGCTCCGAGCACGAGGAGCACGAGCATCACCATCATCATGACCACGATGAGCATTGCGAGTGCGGCTGCCACGACCATGAGCATCATCACCACCATGACCATGACGAGCACTGCGACTGCGGCTGCCATGACCACGAGCATCATCACCACCATGACCATGACGAGCACTGCGACTGCGGCTGCCATGACCACGAGCACCACCATCACCACGACCACGATGAGCACTGTGAGTGCGGCTGCCATGACCACGAGCACCACCATCACCACGACCACGACGAGCACTGCAACTGCGGCTGCCACGATCATGACCATCACCATCATCACGCCGATGAGGTCTTCACCTCCTGGGGCGTGGAGACACCCAAGAAGTTTACCGAAGGTGCCATCCACGAGATCCTGGAGGAGCTGGACTCCGGCGAATATGGCAAGGTCCTGCGTGCCAAGGGCATCGTCAATGGCGAAAACGGCTGGATCGAGTTTGACTACGTCCCCGAGGAGCACGAGATCCGCGCGGGCCACCCCGACTATACCGGCCGCCTGTGCGTCATCGGCGCGGAGCTGGACGAGGGCAAGCTGAAGACCCTCTTCGGTCTGTAAGGAGGCGCCCATATGCCCAAGAACGACATTCCCGTTTATCTGGTCGCCGGTTTCCTGGACGGCGGCAAGACCAACTTTATCAACGGCATCCTCCAGGACGGCTTTGCCAGAGAGGACCGTACCCTTCTCATCTGCTGCGAAGAGGGTGAGGAGGAATATGATGAATCCGCCCTGGGAAACGTCACCGTAGTGTACGTGGACGAGGAGAAGGACCTCCTTTGCTCCCAGCTGAAGGCCTGGGAAAAGCTGTACCGTCCCAAGCAGGTCATCATCGAATACAATGGTATGTGGCAGCTGGAGCGGCTGTACCGGGACGTCCTGCCCGCCAACTGGGTCCTCTATCAGATCATGACCTTCGTGGACGCCGCCACCTTTGAGCCCTATGCCCGGAACATGGGCCAGCTAATGATGGAAAAGGTGATGAACACGGACCTGCTGGTCTTCAACCGCGCCACCCCCGAGGTCCGGGACGCTCTGCGCCAGCGGAACCTCCGGATGGTGAACCGTCAGGCAGATATTTTCTTTGAAATGATGGACGGCACCAGCGAGGAGTACCTCACCGGCGATGAATGCCCCTTTGATCTGGACCAGGAGGTCATCCACATCCCTGATGAGGACTTTGGCGTCTGGTACGTGGATGTGATGGACCACCCTGACCGGTACGAGGGCAAGCTGGTTCACATGAAGCTGATCATGTGTCACTCCAAGCAGTTCCCCGGTGTGGACTGTCCCGGCCGCTTTGCCATGGTCTGCTGCGAAAACGACATCCAGTTCCTGGGTCTCATTGCCAAGGGTGAGGGCCTGAGCCAGTACAATAACCACGACTGGATCGAAGTCACTGCCAAAATGGGTATCGAATCCCACGCCGCCTACCAGGGCGAGGGTCCTGTGATGCACATTGTCTCCATCGCTCCCTGCGAAAAGATCGAGCAGGACATCGTAAGCTTTTGATGAAAAGCCGGGAAATTGCCCTATGCGGTATGCTGAATGCCCTGGCGGTGGTTCTCATGAACCTGGGAAGCCTGGTTCCTCTGGCCACCTTCTGCACGCCCCTTCTTGCCATGCTGGTGCTGCTGCCGGTACTGGAGGAGTACGGAGCGCGGATGGGTTGGGCGGCCTGGGTCTCCGTCAGCATCCTCTCCCTGCTGCTGGTGACGGACCGGGAAACGGCGTTGGTGTATGTCTTTTTCGGTTGGTATCCCATGGTGCGGCCCAAGGTGGCTGCCATCCGGTCCAAAGTACTGCGCTTTGGCGTAAAGTTCCTGATCTGTAACGGTCTGATCTTCACACTCTATGGATTGGTGCTGCGGCTGATGGGATTGACCGCCGACCTGTTGGACTCCACCCGCCTCATGAACGCCCTCCTGCTGATTCTGGGAAACCTTGTGTTTTTCCTGACGGACCTGGTTTTGCAGCGCATGACTCTGGTGTGGACGGTAAAGCTGCGGAAACGTTTTTTCAAATAACAGCAAAAATACCTGTTTACCTTTTGCAAGGTAAACAGGTATTTTTTATCCGTGAAAATGGTTCCACAGCGTCTGGGCAACATTCCGGGGCAAAACTACCGTCAGCTGCTCCACATCCGCCTCCCGGATGGCCTTGATGGTGCCAAAATGCTTTCTCAGCTCTGCCTTGCGCTTTTCTCCCACGCCCGGGATACCATCCAGAGCGGACTTCAAGGTAGATTTCGTGTGGCTTTCGTGGTGGAAGGTGATGGCAAAGCGGTGGGTCTCCTCCTGGATCTGTCCGATGAGGGAAAAGACCGCGGGATTGCCCACAATACCGATCTCCCGGCCCTCCGGGGTGATGAGTGCCCGGGTCCGGTGACGGTCGTCCTTTACCATGCCGAAAATGGGAACGGTGACGCCAAAGCGCTCCGCCACCTCCAGGGCGGCCCGGGCGTGGGTCTGGCCGCCGTCAATGAGGAACACATCAGGCAGGGGGAGGAACTTCTCGTCCCCATCCGCCGCGTGCTGAAGGCGGCGGCGCAGAACCTCCTGCATGGAAGCATAGTCGTCCGGGTGGCCCTGCAGCTCCTTGATGCGAAAGCGGCGGTAAGCGCTTTTCAGAGGTCGCGTGCCGTTATAAACCACCATGGAGGCCACGATATCGCTCTTACCGGTATTGGAGATATCGAAGGACTCCATCCGCCCCGGCGGGGCCGGCAGGTCCAGCATCTTCCCCAGGACCTCCAACGTGTGGGCCACCCGCTCGGCGGCCGTGGTGGCTCGCTCCGCCTCCTCCTGAGCGTTGCGCTGGGCCATGGAGCGGAGGTCCGCCTTCTCTCCCCGCTGGGGGACATGGACCCAGACCTTATGTCCTGCCCGGCGGGTCAGAACTTCAGAGAGATTCTCACATTCTCCGGTATCAAAGGGCAGTAATATCTCATGGGGCAAAATCGCCCTGGGCAGATAATACTGGGCGGTGAGAGCAGAGAGCATTTCCGCTTCTGTCTCTTCAATGGGAGCGGTAAACAACTCCGTCTCCCGTCCCGCCAGATTCCCCTCCTCCATATGAAGGATGGCGTAGCAGCATTTCCCGCTGCCCCGGTAAATGCCCCAGATATCCGTATCAGCGCAAAGGCCGGCAATGACGGTCTGCTTTTTGGAAAGGGCACTGATGGCATTGATGCGGTCCCTGATAGCGGCTGCCTGCTCAAAGCGCAGCGCTTCCGCCTCCTCCTCCATCTCCGCCTTCATATCCCGCAGCAGCTGTTTCGATCTTCCTTCCAGGAGCTGGGCGGCCTGTTGGATGCGGCGCTGGTACTCCTCCCGGGGCATTTCCGTTCGGCAAAAGCCATCGCACCGGCCCATGTGGAAATTCAGACAGGGGCGCTCTGCCCCAATATCCCGGGGGAACTTGCGGCTGCAGGTAGGAAGACGCAGGGCGGAGAGCACCGCGTCCAACGCCTGGCGGGTCTCATAGCGCCCACCGAAGGGGCCAAAGTACCGGGCATTGTCCGCCGCAGGGCGGTTCACCAGGGAGAAGCGGGGATAGTCTTCCTTAGACAAGCGGATGAAAGGGTACCCTTTATCATCCTTCAGGAGGATGTTATAATGGGGCATATGGCGCTTGATAAGGGAATTTTCCAGCACCAAAGCCTCAAACTCCGAGGAGACAAAGATGGTATCGAAATGATCCACCTGAGAGACCATATTTCGGGTCTTGATGTTATGAGAAGCGCTGTCCTGGAAATACTGGCTCACCCGGTTTTTCAGTTTCTTGGCCTTGCCCACATAGATGACCTTGCCGGTCTTATCCATCATCAGATACACACCGGGGGCCAGGGGCAGGTCATTGGCCTTTTGCCGCAGCTCGTCTTTTGTCATAAGCGCTCCTTCCTTGGGGTTTGCAGGGCTGGAAATGCAGGGGGTAAAAAAGCAGCTCCTTTCGGAGCTGCTTTTAAGGTGTTGTATCCTTTGGATTACTCGCCAAAATTGTCGTTCACCAGCTCCACCAGAGCGCCGACAGCTTCCTTCTCGTCAGCACCATCAGCGATGAGGGTGATAGCAGTGCCCTTCACGATGCCCAGGGACAGAACGCCCAGCAGGCTCTTTGCGTTGACACGACGATCTTCCTTCTCGACCCAGATACCGCTCTTGAACTCGTTAGCCTTCTGAATGAAGAAAGTGGCGGGTCTTGCGTGCAGACCGACTTCGTTGTTAACAATGATCTCCTGCGTATACATGATACAGCTCTCCTTTTCCAATACCAAGTTGATTTGTCAGCGAGGTATGACGAATCTATAACCAGTATTATCATACCCGTTTTTTGCCATTCCGTCAACGGTGAATTTCAAAAACATTTCCCAAAATCCTTTTCACATCAAAACAGTTTTCAGCGCTTTTCACCAGAGTTTTCTTGCATCCCCGGTCCCTATGCTTTCCTTGCCCAAATACATGTTTCTCCGGTACAGGCAGAAACTTCCTGGACTTGATTTATCATATGCGCAGACAATAAGGCTTGGGTATCGCAAGCACGTTTCCAACAAAAAAGGAGAGGGAAGCATGAAAAGAAGCATGACTCTTGCCCTTCTGGTCCTGGCTGCCATTGTCTGCGTGGTAGCCACTGGATGCGGCAGCCGCAAAGACCAGTCCACCAACGACACCATGAACGGCACCACCAGTTCCAGCGGTGCCACCAGTTCCAACGGCTCTGCCAACGGTTCCAACGGCTCCGGTGATTCTGCCAGCGGTTCCGGCGGTGCCATCGGCAGTACCATGGAGGGCGTGGGTGACGCCATCACCGGCAGCAACGGTTCCGGCAGCGGTTCCGGCAGTGGCTCCGGCAGTGGTTCCGGAAACGGTTCCGGCAGTAGTTCCGGAAGCGGCTCCACTTCCAATCACTACGCATCCTCCGGAGTCCCTTATGACCAGATGCTGGATAACGGCAAGGTCACGGACCACGACGGCAATCTCAACAACGATCCTGCCGCCCGCGGCCGCTAACATTTCAAACTGCCGGAAATGCGATGCATTTCCGGCAGTAAAACTTCATTGCCCTGTCACATTTTGTCCTATTTCTTACATCGTGCAAATATGTCCTCCCTCGAAAGAGGGAGGTGTTTTTTTCTCCTCCCTGTGGTATAATGACTCCATTACCTTGAAGGAGGCCTTTCCATGCAGGAATTTTCGGTCATCGCCCGCATCCGAAGTGACTTTGCGACCAAATTTGGAGTTCCCCGACAAAGCGGTCTGGTGGACGCCCTGGAGTCCACCATCGTCTTTGAGCCGGAGTACCGCAACGCCGATGCCCTGCGGGGCCTGGAGGGCTTTTCCCACATCTGGCTGATCTGGGTCTTTGATAAGGCCGTCAGGGACACCTGGTCTCCCACCGTCCGCCCGCCCCGCCTGGGAGGCAATACCCGGATGGGCGTTTTTGCCACCCGCTCCCCCTTCCGCCCCAACCCTATCGGTCTTTCCTGCGTACGTCTTGCAGGAATTGAGGAAACCGCGGAAGGTACTGTGCTGCGCATCCGCGGCGCAGACCTGATGGACGGCACCCCTATTCTGGATATCAAGCCCTACATTCCTTATGCCGACTGTAAACCCGAAGCCCTGGGAGGCTTTGCCTCTGCCCCCGCCGGGGAGACTTTGGAGGTGTTGATCCCGGAAGGGCTTCTTCTCAGGATCCCCGAAAACCGCAGGGAATCTCTCCGGGGCGTTCTTGCCCAGGATCCCCGCCCCCACTACCATGACGATCCGGAGCGTATCTATGGTTTTGGATTTGGCGGGATGGAGGTCAAGTTCCGGGTCGCAGGAAATGTTCTTACGGTAACGGACATTCTCTAAAAGAGCGTTGACATTCCCATTTTCCGGTTTTATACTGAACTCATCACTTTAAATCAATAAGGAGCGTGACCCCATGGAACTGACCCTCAACAGCGCCGTGATGGGCGTGGAGCTTTCCGGCATCCGCCGTTTTACCTATCTGGTCCGCAGCACCCCCGGTGCCTGCGCCCTGACCATTGGCGAGCCCGACCTGAACACCCCGGAATTGGTGAAGGAAGCTGCCAAGGCCGCTCTGGATGCCAATGACACCCATTATCCTCCCGGGAACGGCTATGACTATATGCTCCAGGCCGTCTCTGATTTTGAGGCGAAGCACCATGGTCTCCATTATTCCCCTGACGAGATCATCATGACCGTTGGCGCAACGGAAAGTCTTTTTATCGCCTTTTCCACCATTCTGAACCCCGGCGACGAGGTCATCATCCCCACTCCCGCTTTCGGCCTTTATGAGTCCATCGTGCAGCTCTGCCGGGGCGTTCCTGTCTTCCTCCCCACGGAGAAAAACAAGTTCCAGATCAATCCCCAGGCCCTGAAAGCTGCCATCACGCCCAAGACCAAGGCCATCATCCTCACCTCTCCCAACAACCCCACCGGCTGCATCTATAAAAAGGAGAATCTGGACGCCATCCACGATGTGCTCAAGGATCTGCCCATCTTTGTTCTGTGCGACGATGTGTACCGCACCCTCACCTATACCGAAGGCTACCACAGCTTTTCCGAGTATCAGGATATGCGGGACCGGATCATCGTCATCCAGAGCTTCTCCAAGCCCTACGCCATGACCGGCTGGCGCCTTGGCTACTGCCTTGCCGACGCGCCCATCCGGGACCGGATGCAGATCTTCCACCAGTATTGCGTGGTATCTGTGCCCTCCTTCGTCCAGCCCGCCTGCGTTGCCGCTTTGGAAAGCGATACCAGCGGCGTGGTGGAGATCTTCCGCAAGCGCAAGGAGTACGTCTACCAGCGTCTTTGCGACATGGGTCTGGAGGTCCAGGAACCCGAGGGCGCCTTCTATATGTTTATCAACATCCAAAAGTATGGCATGGATTCCATCACCTTCTGTGAGAAAATGCTCACCGAAGGTCTGGTGGGACTGATCCCCGGCATTTACTTTGGCACCGAAGGCTACGCCCGCCTCTCCTACTGCTACTCCGATGAGGACCTCAAAGAAGGCCTGGACCGCATCCAAAAGTTCATCAAAACCCTGGAATAAGCACAAAAATTCTCCCGGATCTGAAGATCCGGGAGAATTTTTTCAGCGCTGATATTCAAATTCAAAGTCATAGAGGGAGACGATATCGCCATCCTCAATGCCCATCTCCTCCAGCCGGGTATAGAGGCCGGCATCCCGGAGGCACTTATCAAAGTACATCCGGCTCTCGTAGTCGGAGAAGTTGGTGTTGCTCATGACGCGCTGGAGCCAGGCACCCTCGATGAGCCAGGTACCGTCGTCGGCACGCTGGATATCCAGGGGAGCGGAGTAATCGATCACCGGCTCACGAGGCACGTATTCAGGCTCATACACAGTGACGGGAGGCAGATTTGCCAGCTCTCCCGCCACCTTCTTCACAAGCTCCCGGGTGCCCTGGTGGGCAGCCGCGGACATCTCAAAGAACTGGTAGCCCAGGCCCTCCACATGAGCGCGCAGACGCTCCAGGTTCTCAGGGTCTTCCATGATATCCACCTTATTGGCCGCCACGATCTGGGGGCGGGTGGCCAACTCGGGGCTGTACTGCTTCAGCTCCTCATTGATGGCGTCAAAGTCCTCCACAGGGTCCCGGCCCTCGATACCGGAAACATCCACCACGTGGACCAGCAGCCGGCAGCGGTCAATGTGGCGCAGGAAGTCATGTCCAAGGCCGGCACCCTCGCTGGCACCCTCAATGATGCCGGGGATATCAGCCATGACGAAACTCACGCCATCGTCCACCCACACAACGCCCAGATTGGGATAGAGAGTGGTGAAGTGATAGTTTGCGATCTTGGGCTGGGCCTTGGAGACAACGGAGAGCAGGGTGGACTTACCCACGTTGGGGAAGCCGATGAGACCCACGTCCGCCAGGAGCTTCAGCTCCAGCACCACGTCATGGGCCTGGCCGGGCAGGCCGCCCTTGGCAAAGCGGGGAACCTGGCGGGTAGGCGTGGCAAAGTGCATATTGCCCCAGCCGCCACGGCCGCCCTTGCAGAGGATATAGGGCTCCTTGTCGGACATATCCTTGATGATCTCGTTGGTCTCGGCGTCCCGGACCAGGGTGCCCCGGGGGACCTTGATGACAAGGTCCTCGCCGTTTTTGCCGTGGCAGCGGGCGCCGGAACCGTCCTGCCCGTTGGGGGCCACATACTTGCGCTTATAGCGGAAGTCCATGAGGGTGGACATATTGTCGTCCACCACCAGGACGATGTTGCCGCCCCGGCCGCCGTCTCCGCCGTCAGGACCGCCGTTGGCGATATATTTCTCTCTGTGGAAGGCCACCGCGCCGTTGCCGCCGTTGCCGGCGCGGACGGTAATGCGGGCCTTATCGATAAAACCAGAAGCCATTTGATAGAACCTCCATTGTAGCATCATGTTGCGTGTGTATATCCCAGAGCATGGCCGCCACACCCTCGGATATGCACACGGAGTTTGAAAAAGAGTCCCGAACGGGTTGGCGTTCGGGACTCTTACAAAGCAACTATTACTCGGCAGCGTAAACAGAAGCCTGCTTACGATCCTTACCCTTGCGCTCGAAACGGAGCACGCCGTCCACCTTGGCGAACAGGGTATCGTCAGTGCCGATACCGACGTTCACACCGGGATGGATGTGAGTGCCGCGCTGGCGAACCAGGATGTTGCCGGCCTTGACAAACTGACCGTCGGCGCGCTTGGGACCCAGGCGCTTGGACTCAGAGTCACGGCCGTTCTTGGTAGAGCCGCCGCCCTTCTTGTGGGCGAAGAACTGAAGACCAATACGAATCATGATAGGGACCATCCTTTCTGTAGAATGATGGAGAGGAGAATTACTCTTCCTCTAAAACTTCGATATTTTCGGGGTATTCGTCGTGAAGTTCGGCGAAATAGACCATCAATCCCGTCAGGAGTGCCTGACAAGTGCTCTCTGCCGTGGGGGACAATCCTCCGGGCAGATGCAGGGAGATGAGGGCTTCGCTTTCCTTGACCTTCACGGATGCCGCCAGACCCAACACATCGTTGATCGTAGATTCCACCAGGCGGATGGCGCTGGTGATAGCCGCACAGACGATATCCTCGCCTGCCTCAGCATAGCCGCTGTGGCCCTGAGAATCAAAACCGATGATGCGGTTTCCTTCCGTATGGAAAGTAACGGTGGTCATAACTTAGCGGGCGATCTTGGTGATCTCAACCTTGGTGTAAGGCTGACGATGACCCTGGCGCTTACGATAACCCTTCTTGGGATTGTACTTGAAGATGCGGATCTTCTTGCCCTTGCCGTTCTTGACGATCTTGGCCTCGACACAAGCGCCCTCCACAACGGGAGCACCGAAGGTGGCCTCCTCGCCGTCGATGATGGCCAGGACCTGGTCGAACTTGACAGACTCGCCGGCCTCGACATCCAGCTTCTCGATGAACAGGACGTCGCCCTCTGCGACCTTGTACTGCTTACCGCCGGTCACGATGATTGCGTTCATTTTCTCTTTCAACTCCTTCATTTACGGGCTCGCTGTCGGGGGCGGCGCGTCACCGCGCACTTCAGACCCATTCAAAGCGGCTCACCAAGTATAACAACGATTCAAACCTTTGTCAACGGTTTTTGAGAATTTTTTCAAAGAAAATTCCTATTTTTCTCACTCTCCGTACCGGAACCCTACCGCCGGGAGGATCCCGCTCTCAGGGAACTCCGTTCCCTCCAGGAGATACGTGTAGGTGATGGTATCGCCCTTGTCCAAAAGCACTGCCTGGGGAACTTCATTGGCAGCAAAGTCCAGATAGACCTCCATCAGCTCCATGCGGACATAATAGTGGGTATTGCCGTCGATCACAGCAGAGCGGATCTCAGCGATGGTGCCGGAGGCCTCCGTGGCAACGCCGTCGATGGAGGTATTTCCCGCTCCGATGAGGCCGTTATGGGCCAGGGAATTGCGGTAGTTCTGCTCACACTCGGCAACGGTGGAGCCGGTGGAAACGATCTGATACTGCTCCACGTTTACCATGGCGTACATCTTTACCAGGCCGTCGGCGCCCTTGAGGGACATGAAATAGGTGGGCTGCTCAGCGATGTTCAAAAGCAGGGGGAAGGTGGCCTCGTAGCGCATCTGCTGGACCTGGCTCTCGGCAGACTCCATGGCAGAGTACTCCGTGGCACCGGCCACCCGGTAGAACTCGGTCTCCTTGGTGCGCTGGTTAGAGAGGATAAAGCCGATGTTGGACTGGTCGGAAGTGACGGAAGTGACGCCGGTATACATATAGACATCGTCGTTCAGGGCGATGTAGTTGTAGCCGTCGGTAGTGAGGGTCACATCCTTCTGTCCGAACATGGAGTTCAGGAAGCCGTTATGGTACTGGCCGTAATAGTCGTACTGCTCCATGATGATATCAGAGGAGTAGAGGCGGTCCACCCAGTTGGGAACTTCCTCATAATAGGTGCTCTCGCCGGTGATAGCGTTCACCAGCACGCCACCCTTGATATCCGTTCCGCCAAAAAGGCCGATGGTCTTGACGATGCGGGAGCAGACCCAGTAGGGAGTTCCCTCCTCGTCGATCTCAAAGACAGGTTCATCGAACATCATGGTGGGATAGCGGAAACGGAGATGACGGTAAAGATTGCGGCTGAAATGCTCGGCGGGAGTGTACTTCATACCCTCGGCCAAACGCACCACTTCCGCCTCCTGGGTCACCATGTCGATGATGATATAGGCGGGAAGACCCTCCGAGCGGTTGGTGAACCACTTGATGATATCGCCGTAGCGAAGGCTGGTCACGCGGACGGGACGGCCCTGGTAGTTGATCTGGGTATAGGAGGGCAGGATCTCGAACTGGGACACCATATCGCTCAGCTCACCCAGCTTACGGCTGCCAAGACGGGCGGCGGAGTCAGAGTCCAGCATGGGGATCTGGTCGTAGCTGATCTCCTCAACGCCTGCGATGAAGTCGCCCCCCTCCTCCAGGGGCAAAAGCTCGCTGTAGCTTCCTGCCCGGAGCACCACCCAGGAGCTGATGGCGCCGATGGCAATGGCGGCGATCATGGCAATAAAGGCGAGGAAAGGTACGGTGCACTGCTTTTTCACAAAGCCCACATAGCCCTTAAAGCCTTCCCCCTGGAATCCGGAGGTGATCACAGCGCAGACACAGTAGACGATGCACAGCAGGAACGCAAAGGCGTAGAACTCCTCAGCGTGGAGGTTGATGGCAGGAAGCTCCACATAGAAGTACACCAGGCCGAAAACCAGCGTCACAGCCAGGTTGATGAGAGTCCGGGTAAAGGCATTGCCGATGGCCTTGCGGGGCTTTTTCGGCTTTTTCGGCGGGGTCTGCTGGAAGGGGCTTTCGCCGCTGTCGGCGCTGTTGGGACTGTTGAACCCGCCGAAGCCGCCGAAGCCGCCAAAGCCGCCGGGGGTGAA
>JAFOCY010000043.1 GCA_017380995.1 Oscillibacter sp.
GGGCGAGATCGGCGCAAAGGTCAAAGCTCTCCGACTGGAACTTAAAAAGACGGAAGGGCAGCGCATGGATGTGGAGGAGTTTTTGGAAACTGTACGACGCTACACCAACGCTACCACCATTACCCAGCGCATGGTGGCCGAACTGATCGACCACATCGACGTTTACCATGCTGAAAAGCATGACGGCATTACCACCCAGCAAGTTATCATCCACTATAACTGCGTGGGGCCGTTCATGGTGCCGGATCGCCGGAAGATCCCCGAGGCCGACATCATCATGGAAACAAGAAAAGGCGTAGCATTAAGCTACGCCCCGGCCCAGATCGCAGTATGAACTTCGCAGAAATAAAAAATGCGGAGTGTCCATTACAGGATTATCAAACCCTATAAGGACACTCCGCATGGTCCGAGTGGCGAGACTTGAACTCACGACCCCTTGACCCCCAGTCAAGTGCGCTACCAACTGCGCTACACCCGGATACGCCGACCTCGTTTGAAATCAGCTTATTTAGGATAGCACACAATTTCTGAAAAAGCAAGGGGAAATTTGTTTTTTTGAAAAAATATTTCTGGTCTGGGATCACAGAGAGCGGAGCAACTGTCCCATCTCCTCAAGTCCCTGGTAGATCCCGTCAGGCTGGACGTCACTTGTGGCCACGTCTTCCATCTTTGTCTCTCCGGTAAGGACCAACAGGCCCATAGCGCCGTTTTTCACGCCGGTTGCAACATCTGTATAGAGCCGGTCGCCCACAAAGGCGGTGTGCGCCTTTGTGCCGCCGGTCTTATCCAGCACCATCTCTACCGTCTCGGGGAAGGGTTTGCCCAGATACTTGGGCTGCTTTCCAGTGGAAAGGCTGATGGCCGCGCAGAAAGCGCCGCAGTCAGGGATAAACCCGCCCTCCACAGGGCAGTTGATATCCAGGTGGGTGGCCAGGAACAGGGCTCCTTGGCGGATATAGGTGCAGGCCCGCTCCAGCTTTTCATAAGTCAGCGTGGTGTCAAAGCCCACTACCACGATATCAGGCATTTCCGCTGTCAGAGGAATACCGCCTTCCCGGAAGCTTTTTTCCAGGGCGGGGGTTCCTACCAGGTATACGCTCTTTCCGGCATGGTGGGTATTGAGATAGCGGATGGTCACATCACCGGAGGTCATGATCTGGTCCCGGGTGATGTGGCAGTTCATGCCGGCAAGCTTACGGATATAGTCTTCCGGAGCTTTGGAAGAATTGTTGGTAAAAAAGAGGTAATCCTTCCCGGCTTCCTTCACCGTGGAGAGAAAATCCAGCGCACCGGGGAGGATTCCCTCTCCCAGATAAAAGGTACCGTCCATATCCAGAACGAACAGTTCCGTATTCTTCAAAAGTTCCAAACGCTTGTCCATGATAAGGGCTCCTTTCCCATAATTCCGTTATTTTATGCTATCATACCAGGCTGGCTCTGTCAAAGGGATTCTCCTTGACACCGCCGTTGAAATACGGTATCGTTTTTCTATCAAATAACCGGAGAAACGAGGGAACAGAGTATGCTGGAAGAACTGAAACAGGAAGTATTGCAGGCAAATCTGAAACTGGTGGAGTACGGTCTTGTTATCCTCACCTGGGGCAATGTTTCCGCCATCACTGCGGACCGAAAATATGTGGTCATCAAGCCCAGCGGTGTGGATTATGCCGTGATGAAGGCAGAGGACATGGTGGTGACGGATCTTGACGGCCATGTGGTGGAGGGAACTCTGCGGCCTTCCTCCGATCTGGATACCCACCTTGCCATTTACCGCGCTTTCCCGGCAGTCAACGCCGTGGTTCATACCCACTCCCGCTACGCAACGGCCCTGGCCCAGGCAGAGCGGAGCCTGCCTTGCTACGGCACCACCCATGCCGATACCTTCTACGGCGAGGTCCCCTGTACCCGACATTTAACGGCGGAAGAAGTGGCAGAGAACTATGAGGCCAATACCGGCGTTGTGATCGCCGAGACTTTCCGGGAGAAAGACCCCCAGGCAGTCCCCGCCGTGCTGGTGCGCAAGCACGGACCCTTTGCCTGGGGTCCCAACTGCCGCAAGGCAGTGGAAACTGCCCTCATTCTGGAGGAGACTGCCTACATGGCCCTTCTTACCGAGCAGATGAGTCAGCGCAGTGCCGAGCCCGCGCCCCAGTATCTCCAGGATAAGCACTATTTCCGCAAGCACGGTCCTAACGCCACTTACGGGCAGAAATAAGGTATGGCGTACGTCATCGGTGTGGATTTCGGCACCCTTTCCGGACGGGCAGTGCTGGTAAACGCGGAAAACGGCTTCATTGCCGCACAGTGCGTGGCAGATTATCCCCACGGCGTGGATACCACTCAGGGTCCTGGTTGGGCGCTGCAGGATCCCATGGATTATTTGGTGGTACTGGAAAAGATTGTTCCGCCCCTTCTGGTCCAGGCAGGGATCCTGCCACAGGAGGTAGCCGGGATCGGATGGGATGTGACTTCCTGCACGATGCTTCCGGCTTTGGCTGACGGCACACCTCTTTGCAATGCACTTGGCTTTGAGGGACATCCTCATGCAAGAATCAAGCTTTGGAAGCACCTGGCGGCCTCTCCCCAGGCCCGCCGTATCGAGGAGGCTGCCCAGGGTACAGGTCTGCTGGACCGCTTCGGCGGCAAGGTTTCCTCCCAGTGGATGCTGCCCAAGGTGCTGCAGATCTTGGAGGAGGCGCCGGAGGTCTATGAGGCTGCGGACCTCTTTTTGGAAGTGGCGGACTGGCTGACTTATGTGCTCACCGACAGCCTTAGGCGCAACAGCTGCTGTGCGGGCTTCAAGGCCTTCTGGGAGGAAGAAACGGGTTATCCTCAGGAATTCTTTGCTGGGCTGGATCCCCGGCTCAGTAATCTTTCTCGGAAACTCCGGGGGACGGTCCTTCCTCCCTGGGAGGCAGCGGGAAAACTGAACGAGGAGTGGGCCAGGCGGCTGGGACTTCTTCCGGGTACGCTGGTTTCCGCCGGCGTTATTGACGCCCATGCCGGCCTTCCGGGAAGCGGAGTGGCCCAGTCCGGGACGCTTTTGATGGCCATGGGAACCTCCACTTGTCATATGATCTTTGATGAGAAGCTTCATACCATTCCGGGAATTTGCGGCACAGCAAAGGATAGTGTCCTTCCGGGCCTTTGGACCTATGAGGCGGGCCAGGCCTGTGTGGGAGACCTGTTGGATTGGTTCGTAAAGAATCAGGTTCCGGCCCGGGAGACGGAAAGAGCCGGACACGAAGGCCTTGATATACACCAGTACCTTTCCCGTGAGGCGTCTGAACTTCCACCGGGAAGCGGCGGGCTTTTGGCCCTGGACTGGTGGAATGGACAGCGCTCACCCTATGTGGATGACCGGCTCAAGGGGATGATGCTGGGACTCACCATCCGTACCACGCCTGCCCAGCAGTACCGAGCCCTCATGGAAGCCACCGCCTATGGCACCCGCTTGATTCTGGAGACCTTTGAAAAGGGCGGCGTGGAGATCCGTGACGTGACGGCCTGCGGCGGGATCTCCCAGAAGAATCCGCTGATGCTCCAGATCTACGCAGATGTTTTAGGGCGGCCTATCCGCATTGCCAGGGAGGAGCAGACCACCGCCTTTGGTGCGGCTATTCTGGCTGCGGCCGCGGCAGGGGTCCACGAAGCGCCTGCACAGGCCGTCCGGGCTATGACGGCCCCGCCGGAGATCATCTATTTCCCGGATACGGAACGAGGTGCACAGTATGATGCCCTTTATGCGGAGTACAGAACGCTTGCGGAATACTTTTCCGGTATCAATCAGGTGATGCACCGCTTGTGAGAAA
>JAFOCY010000044.1 GCA_017380995.1 Oscillibacter sp.
AGAGAGTGAACATCATTGCTCACTCCAAGGGCGGCCTGGACAGCCGCTACGCTATCTCTTCTCTGGGTATGGGCAGCAAGGTAGCCACCCTGACCACCATTGCCACCCCTCACAACGGGTCAAAGACCATGGATCATCTGATGAAGATCCCTCAATTCCTGGTGAAAACCGGCTGCTTCTTTACGGATTTCTGGTTTCGTCTGCTGGGAGATAAAAAGCCCAGAACGTACCAGACTCTGTGCTCTTTCACTACAGAGCCTGCGGAGAAATTCAATCGGGAGAATCCGGATGATCCCCAGGTGTATTACCAGAGCTATGCCTTTGTGATGCAAAAGCCCAGCAGCGATATGATCTTGTGGCTGGCCAATCGGGTAGTGCGGCATTATGAGGGCGAAAATGACGGTCTTTTGCCTCCGGAATCCGTAAAATGGGGACATTTTCGGGGTACACTCCGGGGTGTGGGCAAGCGGGGTGTTTCTCACTTCGATGAGATCGATTTTCGCCGGAAACCCCTGTCCAAGATCAAAGGTGATGGAGTGGCAGACATCCTGGACTTCTACACCGGCATCGTGGAGGAACTTGCCCAAAAGGGCTGCTGAATAGAAAAGAGAGAGGCGGTTGCCTCTCTCTTTTTGCTGTTAAGAGAAGCCCCCGGCTATGCCGGGGAGTATATAAAAAGTTCTACTTATGCCTAGAAAAGAAAAACCTCCAATGATAGAGTGGTAAGTAGGTTCGCCAACCGCTTACGACAAGATCAATGGAGGTTATCCGAATGGACAAGAATAGTTTAGCACATACGAAATGGAATTGCAAATACCACATTATCCTCACACCCAAATACCGCAGAAAGATTATCTACCAGCAGATATCAAAGGACATCGGGTCGATTATTAGGACATTATGCGCACGGAAGGGAGTGGAGATTATAGAAGCGGCAGCGATGCCGGATCATATCCACCTCTACGTGGCAATTCCACCGAAGTATGCGGTGTCGGATTTTATGGGATATCTCAAGGGGAAGAGCAGTCTGATGATATTCGACCGACACGCAAATCTGAAGTACCAGTACGGCAACAGACATTTCTGGTGCAGAGGGTACTATGTGGATACAGTGGGACGTAACGAGAAAGCAATCAGAGAGTACGTCCGCAACCAGCTACAGGAAGATATCGCAACCGATCAAATGAGCCTAAAGGAATTCAAAGACCCGTTTACGGGGGAGCCGGTAGGCAAAGGCAAATAATTAAGCCGCCCCCGGGAGGGGGCAGCCAGTAAATTATGAGCGGTTGGCGAATCATTCGAACGCCTTAAGGCGTAGGCGAGTAATAGGCCCTTATAGGGCCAGTGCAAGCCACCGGCTACGCCGGTGGTCCTGACTTATTTCAGATAGGAAATATGGGTAGAAAAGGTGATACTGTTTCCGGGAGGGACTGCCTGCAGGCCCAGACCATTGTTCAGGGCATTGGGAGCGCCGCATTGGGGCTCTACGCAGAAAAATCCGCTGTCCGCTCCCGGATTCCAGAGGATCCAGTGGCTGAAATTGCCGCTGACCTGATACCGGAATCTGCCAATCTGGGCGGTACGGCTGCCGATTTCGTAGGCCTCACTGAAAACCTGTCCCTGGGGATCAAATCCCTTGGACAGAGTTCTGTCCAGATCATTTTCCGGGAGAAAATGTCCGGTGGCAAGGAATCGGTGATCCCGGTCCAGCTTTCGGCCAACGCTTACCGACAGGAAAGCTTTGGCCTGAAAACTGCTGTGTAAGCCGAAGCACAGGGGCAGGTCATCCTCGCCGGTATTCCGAAAACAGAACTCCTGATGATAACCCGTATCATCCAGCCAATAGGTGACTGTCAGGCGAAAGGGGAGCGGAAAGACTTCTTCTCGGTTTTCCAGCACAGCCCGGACGGAATCCTCCTGCAAATCCTCAAGCTGAAAGGCTGCCTTGCACAGGCTGCCGTGAATGTGGCAGTTCCTGGCGGGCTCGTTGATGGGAAGATGGAAGTCTTTTCCGTTAACGGAAAAACGGCCGTCGGCGGTGCGGTTGGCGGGTAGCTGCAGGGGCAGACCATAGACGCAGGGGCTTTTGGCAAGGGTTTCCGGAGAATCGGGAGCACGCAGGATCTCTTCATTTGCGTATTTTAAGCTGACCGTATTCATGCCGAATTCCGGCCAGACTTCAGCCTGCCAGAGATGGCTGCGGAGGATCATTTTCCTGTCCCCCGGGGAGCACGGGGAGGCTCCTGGCCCGCCGGGCCGCCGGCATTTTTGTGCCAGTTTGCATCATAGGTCAGCAAGGTGGTGCTGACACCGGAGTCAATGACCAGCTCCGTGCCGGTGATGGTTCTGGCGGCGTCGGAGCAGAGGAAGTAAGCGCCTTCAGCGATCTCCTCGGGCTTGGATTCTCTGCCGGCGGGATAGGGCTTGCGGCGGCGGGCGATTTCCTCATCGGACAGGCCGATCCAGCGTTCGGTCCAGATGGCGCCGGCATCGATGGCGTTGGCCCGGATGCCCTTATGACCCAGTTCCACAGCCATGGAGCGGCACAGGGCATTGATGGCGGCTTTGGTCATGGAGTAGAGGATCCGGTTGGGGATGCACTGGTTGGCGTGGACGGAACTGATAAACAGCACCGCGCCCCCTTCGCCCATGAGTTCTGTAGCCTTCTGGCACAGGAAAAAGTTGCCCTTCAGGTTGGGGGTCATGATCCGGTCATAGTCCTCAGGGGTGACATTCATAATGTTGGTATTGATAGCCAGGTGGGCTGCGTTTACCACCAGGGCATCCAGATGGCCGTGCTCCCGGGCGATGCGCCGGAAACACTCGCAGATATGCTCCATGCTGCTCAGCTGCATTTCCATGGGATGGATCTTTACCTGAGGATATTTTTCCTGAAGTGCGGCAGCGGCTGCCTGGGCATCTTCGGCGGAGCGGCTGGTGATGATCACATCGTAATTCTGGGAGGCGAATTTTTCTGCCATGGCGTAGCCCACATTGCGGGTAGCGCCGGTGATCAGGACAAGTTTATTCATAAAAAGCACCTCTTTTTATCAGATATCCCGGAAGCGGTTGGTGGGTAAACCACGGACACCGGGCTGGATGAGGAAGGTATTGCCTTCCCTGGGGTTCTGAGCAGGATCTGTGCCAAAGGCGGCGGAGGTTACGGCCAGCTGGGAGAAATCTTCCCCCACAAAGGTGCAGCAGGTGACATTTTTGGCGGGGAAGGGGAGCTTTTCCAGGATCTTCTGCTCAGTGGGGTCGATATGGAGCAGACCGGAGCCGGCCCACAAGGCCACCCACAGATGTCCCTGATCGTCAATGGTCATACCATCAGGAGAACCCAGTTCCGCAGGGATCCGGATAACGCAGCGGCGATTGCGGATGCTGTGATTTTCGCCGTCAAAGTCAAATACATCGATCTGGTGGCTGCGGGTATCGCAATAGTACAGCAAAGTGGCCTCCTTGTTCCAGGCCAGGCCGTTGGAATTGCCCACGGGGAAGAGCAGCTGCTCCATCTCACCTGCGGGGGACACATGGTAGAAAGCAGCGTCAGCTTCTGTGGCGGTGCTGATGGTGCCGATATAGTAGTGGCCGTCAGGGCCTACTTTGCCGTCGTTAAACCGCCGGCCGGCAAGTTTTTCCGGGACCAGGAAGGCTTCCAGAGTGCCGTCTTCCTGAAGGTAATAGATGCCATCCGTCATGCCGGCAAGGAGTCTGCCGCTGGCGGTGAGCGCGATGCAGCCGATCTCCTGGGGATAGGTAGTTACAGTCTGTGCGCCGGTGGCCAGATCTGTGCGGATCACGCTTTTGCTGCGGATATCCAGAGCGTAGAGGGTGTTGTTTTTCTCGTCATACAGAGGGCCTTCGCCCACCAGGCGGTTGCCGCTGCCCTGTGTGATTCCTGGGAGGAAAACGGCGAGGTGAAGATCTCCGCAGACTTCATCGACGAGATGGCACGGCAGTGCGACGGCCACGATTTGGGCCTGAGCCTGCGCCTGCAGGGCTATGTGCAGAACTTCAG
>JAFOCY010000045.1 GCA_017380995.1 Oscillibacter sp.
AGATAAACAAATCTTCCGCTCCGTCCGGACTCTCACAGTTCGTTTCCTCCGCCGCTACGTTCACGCTCAGCATGCTCATGACGATGCTCAGCGTCATCACAAGTGACAGCAGTTTCTTCAAATTTTTCCTCATAGTTTTTCTCCTTTCCGGTTTGCATCCCTTGGAGTTTTATTTTTGCCGGGGGCCGCCACTATAACGAAGCGGGTAAATTTTTACGATTTATATCATATCATAAATTCTTCCACGAATCCAGCAAAAAATCTGCCAAGGATCATGGAGTATTTTTAGATCTTTTACTGGGTTGTCGCTTTATTTCATTCAGTTTCTTGAAGTATTTCAAAGAAGAAGGGCCTGCAGAGTCCTGCAAGCCCTTCTTTCGGTGATCTCAGTAGAGATATTTGGTCGTGTAGTTTTTGCTGTCACCGATAAAGGCCATAACTGTGGGACTCTGCTTGCTGGTGGAGGCGTAAGTGGGATCCATCCGCTGCCAGGTGGTACCGTCAAAGTACACGGCGGCGTCTACCCAGCCCGTCTCCTCGTTCCAGACGTTGATCCAGGCGTGGTATACCGTGCCGGCCCAGCCGATGACCAGCTTACAGGGGATGCCCTGGCTGCGGAGCATACCGGTCATAAGAGCGGCGTAGTCAAAACAGATGCCCTTCTTCGTCTCCAGAACGGTATCCAGGACCGGGAGGTATCCGGCGGCCACGGTGGCGGCCTTCTCCTTGTCGTAGGTGGTGTTCTGGATCACATAGTCATAAATGGCGGCCACCTTCTCAAGGTTGGTGGTCTTGTCTGCGGTCAGCTCTGCCGCCTTGGCCACGATCTTGCTCTCGGCGGTGAAGTTCACGTACTGGTTGGGGCGGGTGAAGGGAGCGAACTCGTTGGTCAGCGTCACGCTCACATCCACGCTGGTCACGGCGGAATACTTGTTGCCGGTGGTGTTCTCAAAGACCTTCACGGTGTAGGTGCCGTTGCCGTCAGACAGGGGATACACCGTCCACTCGCCCTGGTTGAGGTTGTATGTATAGGTAGTGGTGGGGCCCTTCACCTGGACCTTCAGCTTCTTGGTGGTGGCGGCGGTGTAATTCACCATGACATAGCCATCACCGGTATTGGAATAGTCGATGGTGGCCTTGCCGGTCTTCTTGACCTTCGTGCCGCTGGCCTCCGCCACCAGGATCTCATACACCGGGGCCGCAGGGGCCTCAGACAGGGCCACGGCCTCGTCCTCCAGCACCACGATCTCCAGTTCCTCCACGTAGGGGTCCTGCACCTGCGTGACGCAGGCGATGGTCTGGACCTCAGCCTGAGTCTCTGCGCTGCTGCCGCATCCGCTGAGAAGCCCCAGAACCGTGACCAGGCTCAGCGCCAAAGCTGTCATCCGAATGAAATTTCCGCGCATGATCTTCATCTCCTTATGTGCTTTCCTATGGGCGTGATTCGCCCAATTTTTTCTTTGCTCCGTCATGGTAACACGTATTTTTCTAAAATGCAATATTTTTTCTAAAATTTTACCATAATTTTTATTTTACTCGTAACCACTCCAAGAAAACTTGCATATGAAGATCCCAGGACCTATAATAATGTATTAGTTATGTATCCCTGAAAGGAGGCGCGCAGATGTCCATTCGTGACACGCTGCTGCTGGTCAATGACGACGCAGCCAGCCGAGACGCCCTGCAAACTGCCTTTGAAAAAAACTATAACCTGCTGGAAGCCGAAAACGGCGAACAGGCCCTTTTGCTGATGGAGGAAAACCACGGCTGTATCGCCGCGGTGGTCCTGGATACCCTGATGCCTGTCAAAAGCGGCTATGAGGTCCTCCGGGAAATGGCCCGGAAAGAGCTTTTGTCAGAGCTGCCTGTCATCATCGTCACGGACGAAAGCGCCTATGAGCTGGAAGCCCGGCTGTTCGATATGGGTGTATCCGACGTCATCATCGCGCCCTATGACCTCCATGTGGTCCAACGGCGTGTGGAAAACGTAGTTGCCCTGAACCGCAAGGGCTGGCGGCTGGAGGAGGTGCTGGAAAAGCAATCCAAGATCCCCCAGCATACCAACGAGATCATGGTAGACGGCCTGGCCTCCATCATCGAATACCGCAGCCCGGAATCCGGCCAGCACATCCAGCGGATGCGCCGTTTCACCCAGCTCCTGCTGGAAGATGTGGCCGTGAGCTGCCCGGAATACAATCTGACCCCCTCCATCATCACGCTGATCGTCAGCGCCGCCACCCTTCACGATGTAGGTAAGATCTCCGTGCCGGATTCCATCCTCCATAAGCCAGAGCGCCTTACCCCCGAGGAAATGGCCGTGATGCAAACCCATTCTCTTGCGGGCTGCCGCATCCTGGAGCGGATGAACCACATCGCAGATCCCGAGTACCTGCGTTACGCCCATAACATCTGTCACTACCACCACGAGCGCTGGGACGGCAACGGCTATCCCGAAGGCCTCAAGGGGGACGACATCCCCATCTGCGCCCAGGTGGTGGGTCTTGCGGACGTCTACGACGCCTTGACCTGCGAGCAGGTCTATAAGCAGGCTTACCCCCATGGCCTTGCCATGAGCATGATCCTCAACGGTGACTGCGGCGTTTTCTCCCCCAAGCTTCTGGAATGCCTTAAGCACGTCAGCGACCAGTTCGCGGAGGTCTCCAGTTCCTACGAGGACGGTGCTTCTTCCTCGGATCAGATCGCCGCGCCCCTTCCCGGCCCCACGCCCCAGGAGGGATTTGACACGCTGCAAAGCGTGCAGCTGAAGTACCATGCTCTGCTGCACCACCTCAACGCCACCGTTTTGGAAATCGACCTGGACAACGACTTCTACCATCTGGTGTACAATACCGATCC
>JAFOCY010000046.1 GCA_017380995.1 Oscillibacter sp.
TGCGCAAAGAGAAACCGAAAAAAGTTGCTAAGAACCTGCTAAAGTTTGCACTTTGTGAAAAAAAGTGAATAAGTTATTGAAAAAGCTTTTTTGGCACTATATAATAAATGCGCCGCAGTGTCCCCGCTCGCGGCTGTGTTTATCATCACGGGAACGGGATGCGACCGTTCCAATAAGATTATGGAGGATTACATATGAGAGGCTTTCACAGCATTGTTGACGAGATCCGTCAGGATGTGTTCAAGGAAGTCGCAAAGCTTGCCTATGAGGGCGGCGACCTGAAGCGTGTCGACCTGATCCCTTATGAGATGGTCCGCCGTGATGCTCTTCAGGAGCGCAGTGACGTGTTCCTGCAGCGTGCCATCATTACCGAGCGCGTGCGTCTTGCTCTGGGTATGCCCTTTGAGTCTGCTGCCAACCAGGTACCCATCAGCGCCACCATTGAAAAGGCTGATGTCAACCAGAAGTTCTTCGATGAGCCCCTGGTGAATATCATTCCCTTCGCCTGCAACGCCTGCCCCCCCAAGCAGATCCGTATCACCGATAACTGCCAGGGCTGTACTTCCCACCCCTGCCAGAACGTCTGCCCCAAGGGTGCTATCTATACCGATAAGTACAACCACTGCCACATTGATCAGGAAAAGTGCATCAAGTGCGGCAAGTGCTTCAACCAGTGCCCCTACCACGCCATCTCCAAGATCGACCGTCCCTGCGCCGCTGCCTGCGGTATGGACGCCATCGAGTCTGACGAGCTGGGCCGCGCCAAGATCAACTATGATAAGTGCGTTTCCTGCGGTATGTGCATCGTGAACTGCCCCTTCTCTGCCATCGCAGATAAGAGCCAGATCTTCCAGATCATCAACGCCATCCGCCGCGGTGAGAAGGTCATCGCCTGTGTGGCTCCCGCCTTTGTTGGCCAGTTCAAGGGCGCTACCCCCGGCAAGATCCTTGCCGCCATGAAGAAGCTGGGCTTCTCCGAGGTCGTTGAGGTCGCCATCGGCGCCGACGTGTGCACCGCCCAGGAGGCCCGTGACTTCCTGGAAGAGGTCCCCGCCAAGATCCCCTTCATGGGCACCTCCTGCTGCCCCGCCTGGTCCGTCATGGCCAAGAAGACCTTCCCCGAGATGAAGGAAAACATCTCCATGGCCTTCACCCCCATGGTCATCACCGCCCGTATGGTGAAGAAGGAGTATCCCGATGCCCGCATCGTGTTCATCGGGCCCTGCGCCGCCAAGAAGCTGGAGGCCAACCGCAAGGCCGTCCGTTCCTATGTGGACTTCGTTCTGACCTTCGAGGAGCTGCGCGGTATGTTTGACGCCAAGGATGTGGACTTCGCTACCATCGAGGAAGATCCCAACCTGGACGATTACAAGCACGGCACCGGCATGGCCCGCGGCTTCGCCGTTTCCGGCGGTGTTGCTGCCGCCGTGGTGGAGTATGTCAAGCACATTGATCCCTCCATCGAGGTCAAGACTGACTTTGCCACCGGTCTGAAGGACTGCAAGAAGATGCTGATGATGGCCAAGGCCGGCAAGCGCAACGGCTACCTGCTCGAAGGCATGGCCTGCCCCGGCGGCTGCGTGGCCGGCGCGGGTACCATCCGTCCCGTTAAGGACGCCGCCCTGGCTGTGGAGAAGTTCAAGAACGACGCTGAGGAGCTCAGCTGCGCCAACTCTCCCTACCTGGACCAGCTGCCTGACGTGGAAGAGTTCGAGCGGATCGACGCCGAGCGCCGCGCCAAGGAAGAGGCATAATACTGATACAAAGCGAATCAAAAAACTCCCGCTGCTTCAAGCAGCGGGAGTTTTTTGCATCGGGCAAGTTTTTGGCGGACGGGATATCCGCAGAGCGGTTTAGTCTTGGGCGGCCTTTTCTGCGGCTTCTACTTCCTTGGAAGCGCAGCGGGCAAAAGTGGCAGTCAGGTCGCGGATGGAGTCTGCCAGCTCTGCAGTGAGGGCGGCGCCATCCACACGCCAAGCCCAGTTGCCCTCAGCGGTGCCGGGGGTGTTGATGCGGCTCTCGCTGCCAAGGCACAGGTAATCCTGCAGCTGGGCAACAAAGAGGAAGGAACGGCTGCCCTGGCCGGCACGGAGCACAGCATCGGGAATGGACTTGCCCGCAGCACCCAGGTACTTCTTGATGAAGGCCTTTTCCTCCTTGGTGGCCTTGGAAAGCCAGCCGTAGAGGGTGTCGTTATCGTGGGTGCCGGTGTAGCACAGGGAGTTTTCCTTGCAGTTGTGGGGCAGGTAGGCGTTGCCGGGGTTATCAAAGGCGAACTGGAGCACCTTCATGCCGGGGAGGCCGGAGTCACGCAGCAGCTCCACCACGGCGGGCGTCATGAGGCCGAGGTCCTCGGCGATGAAGCGCACCTGAGGGAACCAGCCCATCACAGGACGCAGCATATCCATGCCGGGACCCTTTTCCCAGTGACCTTCCTTGGCGCTCTTCGCCCCGGCGGGCACAGCCCAGTAGCTTTCAAGGCCCCGGAAATGGTCGATACGGATCATGTCAAAGAGCTGAGAAGCACCGCCGATGCGGCGGATCCACCAACCCCAGCCGTCCCAGCGCATGGAGTCCCAGTTGTAGAGGGGGTTGCCCCAGAGCTGACCGTCCTCGGAGAAGTAATCGGGGGGCACGCCGGCAACCATCTTGGGGTGTCCGTCGCTGTCCAGCAGGAACTCCTTGCGCTCGCTCCATACATCAGCGCTGTCCAGGGACACGTAGATGGGCATATCGCCGATGATCTGGATGCCAAGGCTGTTCACGTAGGATTTCAGAGCAGCCCACTGGGTGAAGAACCAGTACTGCACATGGATTTGGTAGGCCACTTCATCTGCCAGAGCTTCTTTGGCGGCCTGGACGGCAAACCACTCGTGGCGGCGCAGGGCCTCATCGGGCCAGTTGAACCAGGGAGCGTTGAAATGGATGTGGAGGGCCTTGAAGATGGCATACTCCTTCACCCAGAAATGCTCGTTGGCCCAGGCGGACACCTTCTCGCCCTCTGCGACGCGGGCGTGGCTGAAGGCCTTGCGCAGCAGCGCATCCCGGCTCTGGGCGAGGGCACCGTAGTCCACCTTGCCATCTTCGCTCAGCTCGGCAGCCTTCAGGTCTTCTTCAGAGAGAAAACCGGCCTGAGCCAGGGTGGGAAGGTCGATAAAGAGAGGGTTTCCGGCGAAGGTGGATTCACTGGCGTAGGGAGAGTTGCCTGCGCCAACAGGTCCTACGGGCAGGATCTGCCACCAGCGCTGGCCTGCAGCACGGAGGAAGTCCGCAAAGTCCCGGGCCTCTTTGCCAAGAGAACCCACGCCATACTTACCGGGAAGAGAAAAAATCGGCAGCAAAATGCCGGCAGAACGTTCCATAAAAAGTACCCTCATTTCCGGGGTCCCAGGACCCCTTGGATTTCCTACTCATTTTAGGAGTTTCAAGAAGAATTGTCAAGGGGCGGCCAATGGCCGCCCCTTGGGGTGCATATTCGTTACTGGGGATCGGCGGTATCGAACACCGTCTTGGCGCTGGCAGCAAGGCCTGCCAAACCCTGCAGCTCGCTGGGGATGATGATCTTGGTGGCCTTGCCGTCCGCCACCTTCTCCATGGCCTCCAGAGCCTTGAGCTTGACCACCTGGTCGTTGGGGGCGGCGTCATTGAGGAGCTTCAAAGAGTCGGCCAGGGCCTGCTGGACCTTGGCGATGGCCTCGGCCTCAGCCTCAGCGGCCATGATGCGGGCTTCCTTCTCGCCCTGGGCCCGGAGAATAGCGGCCTGCTTTTCGGCGTCGGCCTTCAGGATGGCGGACTGCTTCTCGCCTTCGGCCACCAGGATCTGGGACTGCTTGGTACCCTCAGCCTGGAGGATGGCCTCACGGCGCTCACGCTCAGCCTTCATCTGCTTTTCCATGGCGTTCTGGATCTCACGGGGCGGGATGATGTTCTTCAGCTCCACGCGGTTGACCTTGATGCCCCAGGGGTCGGTGGCCTCGTCCAGGATGGAACGCATCTTGGCGTTGATGGTGTCGCGGGAGGTCAGGGACTGGTCCAGCTCCATCTCGCCGATGATGTTACGCAGCGTGGTGGCGGTCAGGTTCTCGATGGCGTTCATGGGGTGCTCCACGCCGTAAGTATAGAGTTTGGGGTCCGTGATCTGGAAGTAGATGACGGTGTCGATCTGCATGGTGACGTTATCCTTGGTGATGACGGGCTGGGGGGCAAAATCCGCCACCTGTTCCTTCAGGGAGATCTTCTTGGCGACCCGCATCAAAAAGGGGATCTGGAAGTGGACGCCCACGTTCCACACGCTGTGGAAAGCGCCCAGACGCTCCACCACATACGCCCGGGACTGCTGGACGATGTGGATGTGGGTGGCGATGACCACCAGAGCCAAAACGGCCAGAACGATCAGAGCAATGGTTCCGAAATTGATCATACAGTTACCTCCATTTTCCGTGTTACGAAGAGCTTTACGCCCTCCATTCTTTCAATCTGCACCAGCGTGCCCGCAGGGATCACATCACCGTCCGTTGTCCGGGCGGTCCAGGTCTTTCCGTCTACGTACACAGCGCCGGTGGAGTTTTCGTTGTTGATGGCCTCGGTGACCTTAGCTGTCTGTCCAAGGACACGGTCGGCATTGGTGGGGATGGACTTTCCCTGGGTGTAACGCCTGACCAGGGGCCGGGTGAGGATCAGGGCTGCTGCCGAAACAGCAATAAAGACCACGATCTGGAATAGCGTCCCTGCGCCAAGGATGGCGCACAGGAGCGAGGCGATGCCGCCCGCCACAAACCAGATGGAGATGAGGCCTGCCGTCAGGGCTTCCAGAATGCCAAAGCCCACGATGCACCCAAGCCAGATCCAAATCATCATGTGAGTGCCCTCCTTTCCATAGTACCTTTGTGAGAACAAGATACCATAACTTTATGAACAATTCATGTCAAAACGGTAACAAATCCATTTCAAAGAAAAAAGAAGGGCGGCCGATGGCCGCCCTTCCTGGGTGAATCTTTATTCTTCCTCTTCGTCGGGTTCGTTCTCCAGCTTTTCCGGCAGGGGCAGCAGCTCCGCACCGATCTTCTCAGCGATCAGAGCAAACTCTGCTTTGTTGTCCTCCTGTTCCCAGGTGGCCCGGGCTGTCTCAAAGAGGGCGGCGGCGTCCTCGGCAAAGCCGCGGTTGTACATCTCCAGGATCTCCAGGAAAGCAAGGGCAGGACCGGGCTGGGCCACCTTGCGCATTTCAGCAAAGGCCTTCTTCTGCAGATCTACAATGCGCATACCTTCTTCATCGTTGCCGGTATAGAAGTTGCACAAGGCCAGGTTCACCCAGTAGAAAGCGGAGTTGGCGCGGTTGAGCCGCTTGGGATCGGGAATCTCCCGGAGGGCCTTCAGGGCGCTTTCGTAATCATGCTTGCCGATATAGGCAACGGTCAGATTGATGCGCAGGACCTGCTGGGCCTGCAGGCTGTCCTTTTCAGAAACCAGCAGGGCGTTGAGTGCTTCGATATAGGCGTCCAGGTCCTTCTCCTCGGTGAGGAGCTTATTGGCTTCCTGGATCTTTTTCACGGTCTTGCGGCCGGCAGTAAGGGTGACATAGGCATAGATGACCACCATGGCCACCATCCAGAACGTGATGGCGATGGAGCGGGCGTTGCCCTCCACACCCAGAAGCTGGATCACCAGGGAAAATACACAGCTGGCCAGGATGATACCGCCCAGCAGCAGCCAGGATTGTTTCTTACTCATATGGGAAAAACCTCCGATTTGCATAATACTGAATTATTATATCATGATTTTCCAGGAAGTCTATTTCTTTTTAAAAATTCGGCTTAACAATCTTTTAACAGCCCGGAAGAAGGATGGGCATTGCGCACGGGGAAAAATCCTGATATACTTTTTTTAAAATATGTAAAGAAATGTAAAGGAGTGGCGAGATATGACATTAACGGTCCCTTGCCTTTTCGGCCTGGAGAGCCTGGTGGCGGATGAAATGAAGCGGCTGCAGCTGAAAAATGTCCGGGCGGAGAATGGCCGCGTTCACTGTAGCGGTTCCTATGCCGATATTGCCCGGCTGAACATCTCTTTGCGCTGCGGCGCAAGAGTACTGATGGAGCTGGGCTCCTTCCCTGCCCGGGATTTTGAGGCCCTGTTCCAAGGGGTTTTGGCCCTGCCGCTGGAGGATTATATCCCCAAGGACGGCGAGTTCCCCGTCAAGGGCTATTCTCTGAACTCCACCCTGCACTCCGTTCCCGCCTGCCAGGCCATCGTGAAGAAGGCGGCAGCCAAGCGGATGGGCAATGCCTACGGCTGCGAGACCCTTCCTGAGACCGGCAGCCGCTACCAGATCCAGTTTGCCATCATCAAGGATGTCGCCACCATTTATCTCGATACCTCCGGCGATGGACTTTATAAGCGGGGCTACCGGGCAAGAAATATGGGCGCGCCCTTGAAGGAGACGATGGCGGCGGCTCTGGTCACCCTCTCCCGTTTCCGGGGGACGGACCCCTTCTGCGACCCCTTCTGCGGCAGCGGCACCATCGCCATCGAGGCGGCTCTCATCGCCAAGAACCGGGCCCCCGGCCTGGACCGCAGTTTCTCTGCCCAGAAGTGGAAGAACATGGACACCAAATTCTGGCTCCAGGCTGCCGATGAGGCCATGGACAAGGAGTTCCACGGCAAGTACGATATCTGGGGCGGCGATATCGACCCTGCGGCTGTGGAGCTGGCCCGCCATAACGCGGAGCTGGCCGGTGTGGACGACTGCGTGCGCTTTGAGGTAGCGGATGCCACCAAGTTCCACCGGGACAGCCCCTACGGACAGCTGGTCACCAACCCTCCCTACGGCGAGCGTTTGATGGAAAAGCAGGAGGCGGAGGAGCTTTACCGCCAGTTTGGCCGTGCTGTGACAGATATGCCCGCCGGATGGCGCATTTTGGTCCTCTCCTCCCACACGGAGTTTGAGCGGACATTTGGAAAGCCTGCGGATAAAAAGCGCAAGCTCTATAACGGTATGCTCAAATGTGATGTGTTCATGTACGGCAACCGGGTGTAAGAAGGAATACGGGGAGGCGGCTTTTGGCCGCCTGTTGGGAGAAAGATCATGAAGCACGTTTTTATTATCAACCCCAAGGCCGGCAAAAAAGATGCCACCGCCGCCATTTACGAAATGGCGGACCGCCTGCGGGAGAAGCATGGCCTGGCCGTTACCTGTATGCTCACCGACCGGCCCGGCGGCGCCACGGATATGGCCCGGAGGCTGGCGGAGTCCGGCGAAGAGGTGCGGCTTTACGCGGTGGGCGGTGACGGTACCATCCACGAGGTGGCCGAGGGCATCGCAGGGTTTCCCAATGCGGCCATGACCTGTATCCCCTCCGGAACGGGAAACGACTTTTTGAAAAACTTCGGCGATAAAGCCCCTCTCTTCGCGGATGCTGAGAACAGCTTCGACGGCGATGTGTTCCCCCTGGACCTGATCGACTGCAACGGCCGCCAGTGCCTGACCATCGCCTGCAATGGCGTGGACGCCCAAGTGGCGGAAAGTGTCCACGAATACGGTGCCATGTTCAGCGGACGGGGCAGCTATCTTGCCTCCATCGTGGTAAATGTCCTGCTCAAGTCCCTCTCCCACCGCTGGGAGCTGACCATTGATGGGGAGAAGCAGGAGGGGGACTACGCGGTGGTCACCATGTGCAACGGCCGCTATTACGGCGGCGGTTCCACCCCGGTTCCTGAGGCCCGGATGGATGACGGCATTCTCCACACGGTGGTCATCAGGAAGGTCACGAAGGCCCAGTTTGCCAAGCTTTTTGGGCCCTATTCTGACGGAAAGTACCGGGAGCTTCCCAAGGATCTGATCCAGGTGGTGAATGCCCGGGAAGTTACCATCCGCAGCAAAGGCGAGATTGTTTCCTGCGTGGACGGCGAGTGCTTCCGCAGCCATGAGGTCACCATGAAGCTCTCGGATAAAAAGGTGAATTTCTTTGGGCCCAAGGGCTGTGATCCCAACGCCACCGCCATCGGTATTTAACCGCATACATCAAAAGACCGCTTCAGGCGGTCTTTTTTCATAAATGCCGACCCCCATCCGCCGGACGGGAGTCATTGAAATGAAGAAATAAATATGATACCATGAAAGCAAAGAAACGGAAAAACCACCGGAAACGGGACGATGAGGGCGGAAGTATGAAAGAGATTCTCAGACTGAAAAAGTCAAACTGCAAAAACTGCTATAAATGTATCCGGCATTGCCCGGTAAAAGCCATCCGCTTCTCCGCAGGGCAGGCTCATGTTGTGGGGGAAGAGTGCGTTTTATGCGGCCAGTGCTTTGCCATCTGCCCGCAAAATGCCAAGCAGATCTCCTGCGACATGGAAAAGGTGCGGGTGTTGCTGATGACTTCTCCGGTATATGTCAGCATCGCGCCCTCCTTTGCCGCCGCGTTTCCCGGGGTGGGGATCACCGCGCTGCGGGAGGCCATCATGAAGCTGGGCTTCCGGGATGTGGAGGAGACGGCCATCGGCGCCACCATTGTAAAAAATGAGTACGAGCGCATCCTCCGGGAGGAAAAGCCGGATGTCCTGGTCTCCTCCTGCTGTACCAGTGTGAATCTCCTGATGCGAAAGCACTATCCTGATACCCTCTTTTGTCTGGCTCCGGTGCTCTCTCCCCTGCAGGCCCACTGCATGGAGATCAAACGGCGTCATAGCGATGCCAAGACCGTCTTTATTGGCCCCTGCATTGCCAAA
>JAFOCY010000047.1 GCA_017380995.1 Oscillibacter sp.
TGCCAGGAAAGCTACTCCCCTTCTGAGATCCTATGGCTCCAGATGGGTTCTGCAGCCAATGGCCTTGACGGCGCCTACACAGATATGTATTGCCACGTTCTCTCCCAGGCCCTCTTTTTTGATCCGGTGGAGTTCAGCAAGCAGCTTTCTACCGATGGTATCCCGGAGGAGACCATGTCCCTTGCCGTCTCCTTGGCCGCCTATGACGCAGACTACTTCCCTATGGAAGAAGCAGCGGCGGTAAAAATCATTGAGGAAGCCTTAAACAGCGGGCTCTTTACGGAAAAACAGACCCAATGGGCAGAGCGGCTGGTAAATGAGCTGACGGAATAAGAAAAGGAACGGCATCTGCCGTTCCTTTTTTCCTTATTCCGCTTTATTCCATTCCTCACAGGCAATGTCGAGAAGACGCAGCAGGTCTTCCTTGCCCGCACCCTTCTCTGCGGAGAAGGGCAGCAGGATGTCCTCATCGGTAAGCTCCAGAGTCTCACGGATCAGCTCCAGCGCAGGCTCCACCTGGCTCTTTTTCAGCTTATCCAGCTTATTGGCCACCACGATCTCGGGGCACCCGCTCTCACGGAACCAAGTGTGCATGGTGATATCGTCCGCGGTGGGCTTATGGCGGATATCCACAATCAGGACACCCACGGTGATGCGGTCGGCTTCCTCCTGGAAATAGCTCTCCATCAACCGGCCCCAGCGCTCCTTCTCGGCCCGGGAGACTTTGGCATATCCATAACCGGGAAGATCCACCAGATAGGCCCGGTTATCCACCTGGAAATAGTTCACCTGGGTGGTCTTTCCGGGGCTCGCGCCCACATAGGCCAGATTCTTGCGGCCAAGAAGGCGGTTGATCACGGAGGACTTACCTACGTTGGACCGTCCCGCAAAAGCAAACTGAGGCTTGCCGTCCCGAATAAAATTCTCGGGAGCAGCGGCAGAGCGGATAAACTCCGCTTTTTGAAAATTCAGGGACATACGTTCCTTCCTTTACTGTCTCAGCGCTGCATCTGCGTTCTCCCGCTTCATAGGGGCGAAGGCAGCCACGCTGGTTTTCTCTTCCCGCAGAGGGGAACCTACAAATACTTCGGCAAAGACCTGGTCAACCGTCTCAACAGGCACAAACCGCAGCGCCGCCCGGACCGTCTGGTCGATCTCCTCCAGGTCACGCTCATTGGCCTTGGGAATGAGGACCGTGGTGATGCCGTGGCGCTTGGCAGCCATAGTTTTCTCTTTCAGACCACCGATGGCCAGCACGCGGCCCCGTAAAGTAATTTCACCTGTCATGGCAATCCCCGCTTTGATTTTCCGATCCGTAAGAGCGGAGAGCAGGGCGGTAGCTATGGCGATACCGGCGGAGGGACCATCCTTGGGGACCGCTCCCTCAGGGAAGTGGACATGGATATCCTTGGTCTTATAAAAGTCGGCAGGAATATCCAGCACAGCGGCCCGGCTGCGCAGACAGCTAAGCGCCGCCTGAACAGATTCCTTCATCACGTCGCCCAGGTTGCCGGTGAGCTCCAGTTTCCCGGAGCCATCCATCACATTGACTTCCACTTCCAGGATCTCGCCGCCGTGCTCGGTCCATGCAAGGCCGTTGACAATGCCGACCTCCTCCTTGTCCGTGTGGAGATCAGAGGGATAGGGCTGGCAATCCAGGAGCTTGGGAAGCTCCTCTTCTGTAACGGTGATACGCTTTACAGTTCCCACTAACAGACGCATATCGGCCTTTCGACAGATGGCGGCAAGGCGGCGCTCCAAAAGACGGACACCGGACTCCCGGGTATAATCGCGGATGACAGCGCGTAATACGTCGTCGCTTACCCGCAGCGCGCCTTTCTTGATGCCGTGCTCTTCCATCTGCTTGGGAAGAAGGTGGCGGCGGGCGATCTGCAGCTTTTCCTCGTCCGTATAGCTGGAAAGGCGAATGACCTCCATGCGGTCCAGCAGGGGTCGGGGAATGGTATCTGTGGTGTTGGCGGTGGTGATGAACATGACCTTGCTCAGATCCACAGGGATCTCCAGGAAATGGTCCCGGAAGCTGTGGTTCTGCTCGCTGTCCAGCACTTCCAGCAATGCTGCGGCAGGGTCACCACGGTAATCATTGCCCATTTTATCAATCTCATCCAGAAGCAGCAGGGGGTTCATGGAACCGCTGCGGCTGATGGCCTCGATGATACGGCCGGGCATGGAGCCTATGTAAGTTTTGCGGTGACCGCGAATATCCGCCTCGTCCCGCACACCGCCCAAAGAAAGACGGGCCAGCTTGCGGTTCAGGGCGGAAGCCACAGAAATGGCGATGGAGGTCTTACCCACACCAGGAGGGCCAACGAGACAGATGATCTGCCCCTTCCCTTCCGGGTTCATCTGGCGAACCGCAATGGTCTCCAGAATACGTTCTTTCACCTTCTCAAGACCGAAATGTTCCTTCTCCAGGACCTTCCGGGCAGCATCCACATTGACGCGCTCCTTGGTGGTGGTATGCCAGGGCATCTCCAGGCAGACATCCAGATAGTTGCGGATGACCGCGGATTCAGCGCTGCCAAAGGGCTGCTTGGAAAGCTTCTTCACTTCCTTCAGAAGGTGCTTTTCATCATCTTCCTTCAGTTCCAATGCCTTGATCTTCTGGCGGTAGGTCTCGATCTCGTCATCCCCGTCATCGCCCTCACCCAGCTCGTTTTGAAGGACCCGGAGCTGAGTGCGCAGGATCTGCTCTTTCTGAGAGTGGGCCAGGGTCTCACGGACCTTGGCTTCAATCTCCCGCTCATAGCCCAGGACGTTGCACTCCCGGACCAGGATATCATTGACCTTCCGCAAGCGGATATAGGGAGCCAGTTCCTCCAGGATCTCCTGCTTATCCATATGCCGCAAAGGCAGATTCTGGGCGATAAAGTCCGCCAGGAACCCAACTTCCCGGCAGTCCATCACCCGGGAAACCACCTCATCGGCCAGATTCCCGGTCAATTCCACATACTCGTGAAACTGGTTCCAGGTCTGGCGCAGCAGCGCCTCGGTGCGGGGGCTGGAACGGAAGGCCTCGGAGGGATCCTCCTCCGCCAGCAGCTCCACATTGGCCTGCAGAAAGGGTTCTGTCTGCCACAGCCGGTTCATCCGGGCGCGATGGCGGCCCTCCACGATGACGCGGACTGTGGTGGGAGAAAATCTCAAGATCTGGACGATGTGGGACACGGTACCGATCTGATAGAGGTCTGCTTCCTTCGGCTCGGAAACGCCGATCTCCTTCTGGGTCACCAGAAAGATATCCTGGTCATTCTCCATGGCCCGCTCCAGGGCGGCAATGGAGATGCGGCGCTCCACATCGAAGGTCAGGTTCATATGGGGGAAAACCGTGAGGCCCCGCAGGGCCAGCACGGGAATATTCATTGTAATCGCTTCCATTGGTTAAGATCCTTTCTTTAAGGATGGGAAAAAGAGGAAGGGACACTTGGCGTCCCTTCCTCTGATGGTAATGTGCTCAGGACGCCGGCTGATTTTTGCCGGTGTTCAGTTTCACGGAATAGTTGACTTTGTTTTCGTCATGCTCCAGAACAGGCTCTGCCTTTCCTTCCACGCACTCTTTGGTGATAGTCACCTTGGTGATGGTGCGATCGGAAGGAATGTCAAACATGATTTGGGTCAGCAGGCCCTCCATCACGGCGCGCAGACCGCGGGCACCGATGTTGCGCTCGATGGCCTTGTCTGCAATGGCATCCAGGGCATCGGGCTCAAAGATCAGCTCTACCTCATCATAGCCCAGGAGCTTCTGATACTGCTTCACAAGGGCGTTCTTGGGCTCCTGGAGAATGCGCACCAGATCCTCCCGGCGCAAAGCATTCATAGAGGCAACAACGGGCAAACGGCCCACCAGTTCGGGGATCAGGCCGAACTTCAGGATGTCGTGAGGCTGCACCTCCCGGAGGATGCGGTCCATGTCCTTATCCTTTTTGCCCTGTACATTGGCGCCAAAGCCAATGCTCTTGCGGTCCAGGCGCTTTTCGATGATCTTATCCAGTCCTTCGAAAGCACCACCGCAGATAAAGAGGATATTCTTGGTATCCACCTGGATGAACTCCTGGTGGGGATGCTTGCGGCCGCCCTGGGGCGGGACGTTTGCAACGGTACCCTCCACGATCTTCAGCAAGGCCTGCTGCACACCCTCGCCGGAAACGTCGCGGGTGATGGAGGTATTCTCGCTCTTGCGGGCGATCTTATCGATCTCATCCACATAGATGATACCGTGTTCTGCCCGTTCCACATCGAAATCCGCAGCCTGCAAAAGGCGCAGAAGGATGTTCTCCACATCATCACCCACATAGCCGGCTTCCGTCAGCGTGGTGGCATCTGCGATGGCAAAGGGGACCTTCAGCACTCGGGCCAGGGTCTGGGCAAAAAGGGTCTTGCCGGAGCCGGTGGGACCCAGGAGCAGGATGTTGCTCTTTTGAAGCTCCACATCCTCATCATTGC
Source organism: Oscillibacter sp. (assembly GCA_017380995.1). Taxonomy (GTDB): domain Bacteria; phylum Bacillota; class Clostridia; order Oscillospirales; family Oscillospiraceae; genus Oscillibacter. The sequence continues at coordinate 4,465 of JAFOCY010000047.1, forward strand.
CGAAATAAATGCGCTTATAGTGGTTGTATACCGCCACGGAAAGGGCAACTTTCGCCTCCTCCTGGCCGATCACATACTGATCCAGTACGTCTTTGATCTCCCGGGGAGTGGGCAGGTGGTCGGGCATCTCCTCCGCCATATCGGCGGAGTGATTTTCATATCCGTCATCCAGGATGCTCATGCACAGCTGAACACACTCGTCACAGATGCGCACGCCGGGTCCCTGGATCATGCGGTGGACCTGCTGCTCGTGCTTGCCGCAGAAGGAACACCGCAAAGACTTCTTGCCATCGTCGCTCATGATCTTACCTCGTACTCGATTATTCCTTGCCGGTAATGATCTTATCGATCAAACCGAATTCCAGCGCCTCTTCCGCGCTCATGAAGTTATCCCGCTCGCAGGCGGCGGTAACATCCTCGATGGAGCGGCCGGTATTCTCAGCCATAATGCGGTTCATGCGCTTCTTGATGGTCTCCAGTCGCTTGAGGTGGATGGCCATATCCGTGATCTGGCCCTGGGTACCGGCAGAGGGCTGGTGGATCATGATCTCAGCATTGGGCAGAGCAATGCGCTTGCCCTTAGCGCCGGCAGAAAGCAGGAATGCACCCATACTGGCAGCCATACCCACGCAGATGGTAGACACATCACACTTGATATACTGCATGGTATCGTAGATGGCCATGCCATCGGTGACAGAGCCGCCGGGGCTGTTGATATACAGCTGAATATCCTTATCGGGATCCTGCGCCTCCAGGTAAAGGAGCTGGGCCACTACCAGGCTTGCCGTGGTGGCATTCACTTCCTCACCCAGGAAGATGATGCGGTCATTGAGCAGGCGGGAGAAAATGTCATAAGAACGCTCGCCGCGGTTCGTCTGCTCCACAACATAGGGAACTAAACTCATTGTAGAAAACCTCCTCATTCGTAAGGAAACACAGGGCAAATGGCCCTATAAACCATTCTCTCATGATACCACAGGCACCATGAGAGAATGTGTCGAATCTGTAAAATATCAGAAAAGAAGATATTTTAAGCAGAGGACTCCATTACTCGGCGTCCTTCTCGGTCTCCTTCTCAGCTTCCTTTTCAGCCTTCTTGGTGGTCTTCTTGGTGGTCTTGCGGGCCTTCTTGGCCTTGGCGGAAGAAGTCACGACCTCGATGGCCTTACGGCTGATCAGCTCGTCGCGGACCTGCTCATCGTTGAGGTACTTCTTGACCATCTCGATGTCCATGCTGTACTGCTCGGCCATGTGCTGATACTCAGCCTCCACCTCTTCATCGGAAACGGTGATGTTCTCAGCCTTGATGATAGCGCCCATAGCAAGATCCATGCGCACCTGACGCATAGCGGGCTCCTTGGCCTCCTCAAGGAGAGAAGCCTCCTCGGTGCCGGTCATCTTCAGGTACTCGTCATAGGGAATGCCCTGCTGAGCCAGCTGCATCTTGAAGTTGTCGATGAACTGCTTGGCCTGAGTCTCGATCATAGCATCGGGGATCTCAACGGTCAGGTTCTCGGCGACCTGCTCCATCAGAGCGTCCTGGAAAGCCTGCTCAATGGCCTTCTCCTGCTCCTGGGCGATCTTCTTCTCCAGGTCGGCCTTCAGCTCGTCCAAGGTGTCAAACTCGGAAACATCCTTGGCGAACTCGTCGTCCAGCACAGGGATCTCCTTCTCCTTGACCTCGTTGACCTTCACCTTGAAGACAACAGCCTTACCGGCAAGCTCAGGAGTGTACTGCTCAGGGAAGGTGATGTCCAGGTCCTTCTCCTCGCCGGCCTTCATGCCGATGACCTGCTCCTCAAAGCCGGGGACGAACTGGCCGGAACCCAGCTCCAGGCTGTGGTTCTCGCCCTTGCCGCCCTCGAAGGGAACACCCTCCAGGAAGCCCTCAAAGTCGATCACAGCGGTATCGCCCAGCTTGGCCTCGCGGTCAACGGACACCAGACGGGTCTGGCGCTCAGCGATGGTGTTCAGACGGTCAGCAACGTCCTCCTCGGCGACCTTGACCTCGCCCTTCACAGCGGACAGGCCCTTGTACTCACCCAGGGTGACCTCGGGATAAACGGGAACGATAGCGGTAAAGGTGAAGCCTTCCACAGTGCACTCGCCGAGCATATCCACCTCGGGATAGCCCACGACCTGCAGCTCCTTCTCCTTCAAAGCAGCCTCATAGGCCTCGGGGAAAGCAATATTGATGGCCTCCTCGAAGAACACCTCAACACCATACATCTTCTCGATCATCTTACGAGGGGCCTTGCCGGGACGGAAGCCCTGGATGTTGATGTTCTTGCGCATCTTCACATATGCCTTTTCGATTGCAGCCTCAAACTCAGCAGCGCTGACCTCGATGGTCAGAGCAACGCGGCTCTTTTCGATTTTTTCACAGGTTTTGACAGTCATTATGTTTACTCCTCCGTTCAAATCGGCTCCTGGCCGATGCGAAATATAATTTTATCAGAATAATTTCAAAAAATCCAGTCTTTTTTCAATTATTCGCAGATTTTTTTGGGAATAAACCCCAGGTAGTCTCCGGAAATCAGAGAAAAGTCCGTTTCATCCCGTTTTCCCTCAAACCGCCTGCGGATCACGGCGCCATGGAGATGGCCGTAGCAGCAGTGCTCCACACGGTACTTTTTCAGTGTCGCCAGGATCTCCGGACACTCATAGCCCTGGTACACCGGGGGATAGTGGAGGAAACACAAAATCGGTTTCTCCCCTGCTGCCTGAAGGGAGGTCTCCAAACGCATGACCTCCCGGTTGAGGACCTTCACGTTATGGGCCTTTTTATCCTCCTCCCAGAACCAGCCTCTGGTCCCGCAAACAGCGTAATCGCCGTAAAAAGCACAGTTGTTGTGGAGAAGCTCCAGAGTACGCAGGCCCTTTTCCTCACAGAAGCGGGTAAATTTCGCGGCGGTGCACCACCAGTAGTCGTGGTTGCCCTTCACCAGAAGCTTTCGGCCAGGAAATCGGTCCAGAAACTTGAAGTCCGCCTCTGCCTCCTCCAGCGTCATGCCCCAGGAAGTGTCTCCGGCCAGGACCAGGGTATCCTCTTCCGTCAGGATCCCCAGAGCCTCCTCGATGCGGGCGGTATAGTTCTCCCAGGCGGGGCCAAAGACCTCCATGGACTTGTCACAGCTGAGGGATAAGTGTAAGTCGCCGATGGCGTAGAGAGCCATTCGCCCCCTCCTCTCGTCGGTATTTTATTTCAGGAAATCGAGAACGACCTTCTCCATATCCTGCTTTTCTGCCGTCAGGTCAAAGCGGCGATTCTTGCCCTTCAAAGCCGCAAGGCGGCGGGGCACAGTAACGCCGGAGACTTCATGGAGCTGGTCCAGCAGCTCCACGCCGTCTGCTTTAGGCTCTTCACCGATGGCGGAGAGAACGTGGTTGCAGAACTTATAGGGGGATGCAGTGGAAACAAAGACGGTCGTGGTCTCGTCCCCGGTCTCGGCCCGGTACTGCTCCATCACATTTACGGCAACCGCGGTATGGGTGTCGATGAGGTAGCCGTATTTGGTGTTGTAGGCCGCGATGGTCTTTGCAGTATCCTCCTCGCCGCAATAGCCGCCCCAATACCGCTCCTTCAGTGCAGCCTTGATGGCATCGGAGACCTCGTAGCAGCCCTCTTTGCTGAGCTGATCCATATAGCCCTTCACTTCCACATCATTCTCCCCGGAAAGGTCGAACAGCAAACGCTCCAGATTGCTGGAAATGAGAATATCCATGGAGGGGCTCATAGTGGTGTGGAAGGTGCGGTTGCGGTCATAAACGCCCTTGCGCAAGAAGTCGGTCAAGACGTCGTTGCAGTTAGAGGCGCAGATCAGCTTTCCAACAGGCAGACCCATGCGCTTGGCGTAATAAGCCGCCAGAATATCACCGAAATTACCGGTGGGAACACAGAAGTTCACCTTCTGGCCGTAAGTGATATCTCCGCTCTTCATCAAATCGCAGTACGCAGAAATATAGTAGACCACCTGAGGCAGAATGCGGCCCCAGTTGATGGAGTTGGCGGAAGAAAGCACATAGCCCCGGTCCAGCAGAGTCTTCCGGATCTCCACATCGGAGAAGATGCGCTTCACACCGCTCTGGGCATCATCAAAGTTGCCCACAACGGCGCACACGCCCACATTTTCGCCCTCCTGGGTCACCATCTGGGCCTCCTGAACGGCGGAAACACCATCCTTGGGATAGAAAACCATGATCTTGGTCTGAGGGACATCCGCAAAGCCCTCCATGGCGGCCTTGCCGGTATCACCGGAGGTAGCCACCAGAATGCAGACGGTCTTGTCCTCCCCGGTCTTACGCAGAGCGGCAGAGAGGAGCTGAGGCAGCATCTGCAGGGCCATATCCTTAAAGGCGCTGGTAGGGCCATGCCACAGCTCCAGGCAATGGGTGGTCTCATCCACCTTGCGGACGGGAGCTACGGCAGATGTGTCAAACTTATCGGGGCCGTAGGCATTTTCCGCAAAGGCCAGCAGCTCTTCTTCAGAATAATCGGTGAGATACAATGCCATGACCTTGGCAGTACGCTCCTGATACCGGGCATCCACCAGGCTATTGATAAAAGCCTCATCGATCTGGGGAATGGCCTCCGGAGTCAGCAAGCCGCCGTCCCGGGACAGTCCCATCTTCACGGCCTCCGCCGCGCTGATGCGGACAGAGGTATCGCGGGTAGAGTAATATTTCATAGGTAGTTCCTCACTTTCAAGGAAGATTATTCAAAGGCATTTTCCAGGTATTCAATGCGGACCGTCCCATCCTCAAGGGCATAGACCTCCGCAACATCAAAGCGGGCAGGATCGTCCAACTCATAAAAGGCCAGATAGGCAGCTCCTGCGCGGCGCAGCCGTTCCCGCTTTTTTTCGTCCACAAACTCCCTTGGCAGAGCGATGGCTCCTTGGGAGCGAAGCTTCACTTCCACAAAACAGATGTGGCCCCGGCGGCTTTTTGCCACCAGGTCCAGCTCACCGAACCGGCAGCGCCACTGGCTGGAAAGGAGGGTATACCCTTTCCTGCGCAGATATTTGGCCACCTCCGCTTCTCCCCGGTCTCCGGAAACTTTCCGGCTGTTCATGGCTTTCCCGCCTTCCACTTTTTCAAAAACGTGACCCGGTGGGCTTCACAGGGGCCATACTGGTCCAGCATCTCATAGTGGAGCTTTGTACCGTAGCCCTTGTGCTTGTCAAAGCGGTACTGGGGATAGGCTTCATGGAGTTTCCCGGCGGCATAGCGGTCACGGCTGACCTTTGCCAGGATAGAAGCCGCCGCAATGGAAGCGCTCAGGCCGTCACCTTTGACCAAAGTCTCATGGGGCGTTGTGACCGCATATCTGCTGCCATGGTCCCGGTTGCCGTCGATCAGGGCATGATCCGGTGTAACGGAAAGTCCGTCAATGGCCATCTGCATAGCCTTCATGCGGGCATTCAAAATATCGATCTCGTCGATCTCCGACGCCTCCACACGGGCGATGCTGTAGGCTACCGCTTGTTCTACAATGATGTCAAAGAGGGCTTCCCGCTTCTTTTCCGTCAGCTTTTTGGAGTCATTTAAACCGGGGATCTCCAGTTCCCGGGGCAAAATGACCGCAGCGGCATATACAGGGCCCGCGAGAGGCCCCGCGCCCGCTTCATCCACGCCGCAAACGGCAGTTTTCCCTTCCTCCCAGCAGCGGCGCTCATATGTCCAAAGATCCATGCTCAGCCAAACTTTACAGCCAGGATCGTGGCGATCACCAGCAGCACAACGCAAACACCAATGACCTGCTTTGCATACTTCGTAAAAATCCCAGGACCCATAATTCTACTTCCCTTCCCTGTCCATAAGGACAGATGTCGTTTCTCTCTTATCCTTCTACGGTGAATTCCACCGCCAGATGTCCGGATGTCTGATGCATCATGTTGGGAAACACGATGCGGTATGTACCGCCCTCCAGGGGCGTTTTATAATAGCGGGAAATATCACAGACGTAAGTCTCCTCTTCGCCGCCCCAATAGACACCGCCGTTAAATCCAAACCAGCGGATAGTCTCATTCCCTTTGGTGCGCAGGCTCCGCCAGACGCCTTCCACTTCCCGCTCCAGGACCCACTCGTCCGTATGAGGCTCGTCCTGAATCAGGATATAATCAGACGCGCCGTTTCGGAGCGTCACTTCAACGGCGGAAACTTCCGCAGGATAGCTCTCCCGGTCCGTAGTCATGGAGAGAAGCTCCTGCTCATAGAGGTCATTGACCGTCTCATAGGGAGAAATACCCCTTACGTTTCCCCGAAGGTGGTAATAAACCGCCAGTGCGGCGATGCAGACAAAAACCGCCAGCAAACCGCCGATGACCTGCCTGGAATATTTCGTAAAAATTCCGGGACCCATACCGTCCTCTCCTTTTACTCCTGGGGCAGCTCCAGTGTGAAGCGGCCAAGCTTTCCGCCCCGGAACTCGTCCAGAAGGATCTTCGCCATGCGTTCGGTGTCCACCTCGCCGCCGGAGACCAAAAAGCCCCGCTTGCGGCCCGCCGCCTCCAGAAGGCGGTAGCCCCAGGCCACATCATTCTCCTCTTCCTCCCGCTCTGGGATGGCAGAGAGTTTATAGGAGGCCTTCAAGGCATCAGGGTACTGCGTGCCAAGATAGGTCATCAGGTGACAGCCCAGGGTCTCGATATCCAGGATATCGTCCTTCACTGCCCCGGTAAAGGCCAGGTTCAAGCCAACGCTCTGGTCCTCAAACTTGGGCCAGAGGATACCGGGCGTATCCAGAAGCTCCAACCCCCGGTCGATGGGCACCCACTGCTTGGAACGGGTGACGCCGGGACGGTCTTCAGTCTTGGCAGTCTTACGGCCCGCCACCTTATTGATAAAAGTAGATTTTCCCACATTGGGGATGCCCAGGATCATCACCCGGACTACGCGGCCCACCTGTCCCTTTTCGGCATAGGCCTGGAGCTTTTCGGAAAGCAGCTCCCGCACAGCGGCGGAAAACTTCGCCGTACCGATACCGCTTTTGGCGTCGGACTCCAGCACCGCGTAGCCCTTGGAACGGAAATAGGCTGCCCAGCGCTTCGTTGCCTCCGGGTCCGCCTGGTCCACGCGGTTCAAAACCACCAGCCGGGGCTTTCCCGCCGTCATATCATCCACATCCGGGTTCCGGCTGGAGATGGGGATGCGGGAATCCAAAATTTCACACACTGCGTCCACATGTTTGACCTGGTCCACGATCATGCGCCGGGTCTTTGTCATGTGTCCGGGGTACCACTGAATATTCATGCGATCACTCCGATCCGACCGAAGTCTCTTTCTTCTGTTCTCACATCAGGACCGGGGAATGCCAAAAAGACGGCCTTCCCGATGACATAACGGGTATCCACGGTGCCAAGACGGGAGTTCCGGCTGTCGTCAGAATGGTTGCGGTTATCGCCCATCACAAAAATACTGCCCTCAGGGACAACGACAGGGAATTCCACTCCTTCTTCCTGAAACGTCAGTTCATTGATATAGGGTTCATTGAGCAGCTTACCGTCCACATACACCGACCCGCTCTCAAAATCAATATCCACCGTCTGACCGCCCACCGCGATCACCCGCTTGACGATAGGCGCAGAGAGAAAGGTCTCCTTTGTCAAAATCACGATGTCACCGTATTGATAATCATCATAAAACATGGAGTTCAGTACCAGCAGCCGGTCTCCGTGCTGCAAGGTAGGAACCATGGAGTGGCCGTCCACGCCGATCAGCCGGACGCCAAAGGTGAAGATCACCACCACGGCCAAAACCGAACACACCAGAGCCTGGACCCATTCATAAAGGTCCCGACCGGGGATCTTCTGTTCTTCTTTCGTTTCCTTTCGATTTTCCTGCTGCTTCATAGGTGCCTCCTGGGGAAAACAATAATTCATCGTGATAGTATATCAAAAATTCCTCCGTTTCACAAGGGAAAGGAGGAATTTTTTGTATAAAAGAAAAAGAGAGGCATACGCCTCTCTTATCTTTGGAATCAGATCTTCTCCTTGACCTTGGCAGCCTTGCCGACACGGCCACGCAGATAGTACAGCTTGGCGCGGCGGACAGAACCGTTACGGACGATCTCGATCTTATCGATAGAGGGAGAATAGACGGGGAACACCTTCTCAACGCCAACGCCGTAAGAGATACGACGAACGGTGATGGTCTCCTCGATGCCGCCGTGCTTCTTGGCGATGACGGTGCCCTCGAAGACCTGGATACGCTCGCGGGAGCCTTCCTTGACCTTCACGTGGACGCGGACGGTATCGCCGATAGCGACCTGGGGAGCGGCGTTAGCCAGGGTTTCCTTGTTCAGTGCCTTAATGAGATCCATGGATATATCCTCCTAAATTATAGGCGTTCTTGCCGTGTTTTGCACCCGCAGCGCACTTCGCACGGGCACGACAGAGGACCGCCCTTTTTGTAAGCTCAGATATGATACCACGGAAGATTCATGTTTGCAAGGGTTTTTTACAAATTTTTTCTTGAATTTTCGCATCTTTCCCGACCAGCGCCGCAGAAGCGGCACAAGTCGGCAGCAGCCAAAGACTTCCGCCTGTTCCGACCATCAAAAAAAGGAGAAAAACGGACAAAACCAAAGCAGAAACCGTCCCGATCCGCTGCAAAACGGCCTCCCCCCTGTCGGGTCCCAATCCCCAGGCCAGTATCAGCCCCAGGGCCCGCCCTCCATCCAAAAGCGGCAGGGGCAAAAGATTGAAGCCACACAAAACGATGTTGGCCCCGGCAAGGACCTCCTCTCCTGCCCGGATCATGGCAGCAGCGAAAAAGAGGTTTGCAAAGGGTCCCGCCAGAACCGCCAGCAATTCCCTTCCATAAGAAAGCCGTGAGGTGTCCGCCTCTATCACCGCTCCCAGGATCCCCACGCGGAATTCCCGGACCCTGCATCCGCAAAGCCGCA
>JAFOCY010000048.1 GCA_017380995.1 Oscillibacter sp.
AACCGCGACTTCACGAGATCGGCTACTCCAACAAGGTTCTGGAGCTGATCGAGCACATGTACTCTGTCGACCACGCTGAGTAATTTTTACAAAGGCAAGAAAAAGGCCTCCCGAAAAGGCAATGTCATTAAGTTAAAAAGATCGAGATCTCAAAAATGGGATCTCGATCTTTTTTTGTAATAAATAGAGAAAAGAGCTTGACATATCACGAAAAATGTGCGGCCGCTATTGGCAAAGAAATGCCAATAGCGGCCCTTGTAGTTAGAGTGTGTCCCACATCTGATTACGAGGAGGATTAAATATGTCAAGGACAGTATCAACGGTAAGAAACCATTTGTTGCAATGCATCCGGAATGTCAGTGAACTTGCATGGCTATTTTCCTGTGTTCCTGAAAAGGACTTTACACGAAACCGAAAATTGCCATTTGAAACTATGATAAAAACACTACTTTGCATGGAAGGCGGCAGTTTAACCAATGAATTAATGAAGCGGTTTGGATGCCAAGCGGATCTTGTAAGTGCATCGGCGTTTGTGCAGCAACGCGGTAAGATTCTGCCCGAAGCATTTGAAACCATATTCAGGTTGTTCACAGAAACCTTTGAGGCGGGACCGCTGTATAAAGGATACCGTCTGCTTGCCGTGGATGGATCTGATATTCAAATTCCAACCAACCCTCAAGATCCAGAATCTTATTTTCCGGGGGCCAATGGACAAAAACCCTATAACCTCCTACATCTTAATGCTATGTATGATCTGCTGCAGAGAACCTATGTGGATGCTATTGTACAGAAACGTCATGTTTATGATGAATGCCGCACTTTGGTTGATATGGTGGATAGATCCTCCCGGAAACAGCCGGCGATTATCATCGCTGATCGTGCCTATGAATCCTATAATGTTTTGGCACATATCCAAGAAAAAGGTTGGTATTTTTTAATTCGTGTCAAAGACGTTGGCCGATTAACTGGTTTTGCTGCTGGACTGGACTTGCCTCCTACGGATACCTTCGATTGTCCTATACAGCTTTCGATAACGCGTAAGCAAACAAATGAAATCAAACAACTTTGCAAACAGCGCAACAACTACAAATAGATACCCGCTAATGCTATCTTCGATTTTTTGCCGACAAAGAACATTAGGCAACAACCAGCTCTGTTTTACCAGCTATCATTTCGCATGGTCCGTTTCCAGATTACCGAAAATACCTATGAAACCGTTGTGACAAATTTGCCAACAGATACTTTCCCTTCTTTTGAATTGAAGAAGCTTTATGCCATGCGCTGGGGGATTGAAACTTCTTTCAGGGAACTTAAGTATACCCTCGGACTACTTCACTTTCATGCTAAAAAGACGGAGCACATCCTCCAGGAAATCTTCGCCAAGCTGACTATGTACAACTTTTCTGAGCTGATTACCTCGCACGTAGTCATTCAAAAACAAAACAGAAAGTACACTTATAGAGCCAACTTTTCTGCTGCTGTACATGTTTGCCGCCAATTCTTCCTGGGGAATGTGTCTCCGCCCGATGTTGAAGCTCTTATTGCAAGGCATATTTCACCGATCCGACCCGGACGAAGCAAACCTCGCGTTCTATCCGCAAAAACTGCTGTGAGCTTCCTTTACAGGATAGCATAATTTCTCGCTTCTGAATACTATTTTCAAGCAGAGTTCCTCTGCTCTTTTGACATGCCCTCATTTCAAAAAATGGTCTGCACAAACTCTTTCGAGTCCGTGCAGACCATTTTCCTATGTTTTCTTCGTCATTATCTTAATGACATTGACCGCGAGGTGGATGTTTTTTTATGATTGTTTCCGGAACACATGGATGCGGAAGGAGATGCGGGTGGTCAGCGTGTCCAGCTTCGCCAGCCGTTCCGCGCCCTCCTTGGGGGTTTTCCAGTAGTAGGGGGTCATCTGAAACAGGGCGTGAATATCTGCCTGGCTTTGCAGGGTGATGCTTGCGTCCACGGGGACGATGGTCTCGTATGCAAAGCCCTCGTAAGGCGTCTCCTTTTCCTCGTTGGGATAGGGGTGCTCATAGAGCACCTCCTTCAGCTCCCACAGGTGCTCCGCCGCCGGGACCACGTAGAGGAAGGCGCCGCCGGGCTTTAAGACCCGCAGGAATTCCTCCAGCGCCAGGGGGGAGAAGCAGTTCAAAAGGAGGTCCACGCTTTCATCCGGGACGGGAAGGTGGTAGGAGGAGGCCACGGCCCACTCAATGGCTTTTTCCCGCTTGGCGGCATAGCGGAGGATGAACTTGGAGATGTCCGTACCCGCCATACGGGGCAATTTCCCTGCCTCCAACAAGGCGTGATAGATGCCGGTGGTGTAGTAGCCTTCGCCGCAGCCGGTATCCAGCAGGGCGGGAGAATCCGGGGTGTAGGTGAGGGCCAGGGAACAAAGGGCCTCCTTCAGGGGGCGGTAATAGTCCCGGGATAAAAACTCCCGGCGGGCGGCGGCCATGCCCTTGTCGTCTCCGGGGGCAGAGGAATGCTTCTGGTTGGGGGGCAGGAGATAGGTGTAGCCCTCCTTAGAGAGGTCAAAGCTGTGGTTTTTGGCGCAGCGGTAGGTCCGGTCGGCGCGCTGGAGCGCCCCGCCGCACACCGGGCAGCGGAATAAGCTCATGATTTCGTCCCCCTTGTCACATCATTGATCCACTTGCGGCTGCGCAGCCGCCACACGCCCCAGGGCACCTTGAGGAAGCTTTCGGAGTATAGGGCAAAGCAGATGAGGGGGATGGGTGCGTCAAAGACCAGGCCGCAGGCGGCGGTGAAGGGGACCGCCACCGCCCACAGAGGGACAATGTCGATGATGGCGGCCATGCGGCTGTCACCGCCGGCACGGAGAATACCGGTGATATTGGTGATATCAAAGGCCTTGAGGGGCACATAGAAGGCGTAGACCACGCACATGGTAATGGCGATCTCCAGGGAGAGGCCCTCCAGGTGGAACAGGGGATAGAGGAAGGGAATGAAGACGGTGGGCAGCAGAATTGCCATGGCCAGGGACACGGCAATGCCCACCAGCACGGAGAGGATCAGCAAACACCAGCTCACGGAGTAGACCTCATCCTGCGGTTTCTCTTCGCCGATATACTTGCCCACGATCACGGCGGCGGCGCCCGCCAGGCCGAAGCAGGCCACGGTTGCGAACTTATCAATGTTGCCCATGATGGCGTAGGCCGCCAGCATCTCCTCGGAGATCAGCATATGGCCCATGATGACCGTCATCATGGTGGTGCCAAGGCCCCAGAGCGTCTCGTTGAGGAGAACGGGGGTGGCATAGTGGACGAAATTTTTGAAAACCGCCTTGCCCGGCCGCAGGATCAGCCCGAAGTTCAGGGGGATGCGCTTGTTGGTCAGGGCATAGAGGAGGGTCAGCAGAAATTCCACAATGCGGGAGGCCAGAGTGGCAACAGCTGCGCCGGTAACGCCCAGGGCGGGAGCGCCGAAGTGGCCGAAGATCAGGCAGTAGTTCAAAAAGGTGTTGAGAAGCATGGAGGCGGCAAAGACCAGCATACCCATGAGAGGATTTTCCGTGGAGCGCTGGGCACCTACATATACGGAGCTGATGGCGTTGAAAATATAGCCGATGCCCACGATCTGCAGATACGGGGCGCCCAGGACCACCAGCGTTTCGTTGTTGGTGACAAGGCGCATCACACTCTCCGGGAAGAAAAACATCACCAGAGATACCGAACCTGCCAGGAGGAGTCCTGCGTATATGGCAACGCCCATGCAGCGGTTGATGGAGTCGGTATCTCCCTTGCCCCAGTATTGGCTGCCCAGGATGGTCAGGCCGCTGATGAGGCCAAAGACGATGACCTGGAGCAAAAAGACCGGGGAGTTGGCCGCGGTCACGGCGGAAAGCTCCGTCTGGCCCAGGAGGCCTACCATGAAGGTATCCACGAAGCCTAAGGAGGTGGTAATGAGGTTTTGGAGGATCAGGGGCAGGGACAAGGCCCATACCCGCTTATAAAAGCCGCGGTCGCGGCGGAGGTGAGAGAGCATAGGGGTTCTCCTGTTTTTTTAGACTATTTTCGCCGCGGCGTGTACGTGGCGAAAATACTTTATTTCAGCATGGGCATCCGGTTGTCGTGGTGATTCTTCAAAGCGGCAACGCACTCATCAATTTCCTCTTTGGTAGTCTCAGGACCAAAGCTCAGGCGGATCACGCCGCCGGCGGTGCGCTTATCCAGGCCCAGAGCTGCCACCACATGGCTGGGCTTGCCCTGGTGGCAGGCGGAGCCGGCGGAGATGCAGATGCCCTGGGAGGAAAGATCGTTGACGATGTTCTGGCTGGGCCAGCCGGAAAGGGACACGGAGAGGATGTGGGGGGCCTCGCCGCTGCCGATGAGCTTCAGATCGGCGATGGCGGTGAGCTGTTCCACGGCGTAGGTCTTGATCTGGGCCATGCGGCGCAGGGTTTCGCTCAGATTTTGGCTCCGCAGCTCCACGGCCTTGGCAAAGCCTGCGATCTGAGCTGTTGCCTCCGTACCGGAGCGAAGGCCCTGCTCCTGCCCGCCGCCGGCGAGAAGGGGCTTGGGGTTTCGCACCCGCTGCCCGATGTACAGCGCACCCACGCCCTTGGGAGCTCCCAGCTTATGACCGGAGATGGTGATAAAGTCCGCCCCCAGCGTCTTGGCGGAGAAGGGGACCTTCATAAAGCCCTGCACCGCGTCGGTGTGGAGCAGGGTCTTGGGATTTTTGGCCTTGAGGCCCGCGGCGATCTCCCGGATGGGGAGGATGGTGCCGATCTCGTTATTGACCATCATGACGCTCACAACGGCGGTGTCCGGCCGGACAGCGCTGAGAATATCTTCGGCGGTGATGATGCCGCTGGAGTCCTTGGGGCTGACGTAGGTCACCTCATAGCCCTGCTGGGCCATCCACTTGCAGCA
>JAFOCY010000049.1 GCA_017380995.1 Oscillibacter sp.
CGGGCTTCTCCTGCATCAGGATGCGGTAGGGAGTCTCCTTCAGACCGCCGACCCAACCGGAGTGATGACGATAGAACTTCTGCTCGCCCTTCTTGCCGGTGAGGACAGCCTGGGCAGCGTTGATGATGATGACGTTGTCACCGCAGTCAGCGTTGGGGGTGAAGGTGGGCTTGTTCTTGCCGCGCAGGATGTCGGCAGCACGCACAGCGGTCTTGCCCAGGGGCTTACCGGCGGCGTCCAGCACGTACCACTTGCGCTCAATGTTGGCCTTGTTTGCCATAAAAGTGGACATGGTGTTTCCTCCATATATCAATATTGTTTGCTTTACAAATCAAGAGCTCCGGGTTAAAATCGGAGCAAGGATATTTATAACACAGGGAAGTCCAACTGTCAACACAAATTTAATTTATCTTTAGGAAACCTCGTTTTTTCTTCGATTTTCTCTTGATAGCTCTTGTTTTCTCACTTTCGAATTTCAAAATCTTTTTTGCGAAAGGGAAACTGCCCTTAAAAGTTGCGAAAAACGGGAGAAACGCAGAAAAAGCCTCCCTCTTGCGAGGGAGGCGGCGGAGAAAGAAGTACGACCCATCATGCCAGCACCCACTGGCTCAAAAGGAGCAGGATCAGCCCCGGAACGCCCAGCACGCCGATCAAAAGGGCGTTGAAGAGGTTCAGCCCCAAAGCGATGCCGGTGAGGGCGGAGGTGGAGCGCACCAGGGCCAATGCCCCAAACCCCAGGACGGTGTTCCCCAGAAGGCGCAGGAGAAACCCCAGGGGTCTTCGGAACAGGTGGATCAGCGCGATGAGGAAAAAGACCCCCAGGGCCGCTACCAGGATCCAGTGGCTCAGGTCCAGAGGGCATCCTCCTTTCCGGCGCCAACCCGCTCCTTGATGGAGCGCAGCAGATAGTTGCACCGGGCCTTTACGGCGCTGATCTGGTACACGCAGGATTCCACCAGCTCCGGGTCCACCGCCTGGTCAAAGCAGTTGTAGGCGGCCCAGAGCTCCCCCTGGGCCCGGTGGAGCTCCGCACGCAAAATGGCCAGCTCCGGGTCCGGCTGCGGCTTTTTTTGAAAGATCATGGCTGTGTCCTCCCTGGATCAAATTCAGCTTTGGAACAAGTTTATGGAGAGTTTGGACAAATATGCCACCATTTAAACAGCAAGGAGGAGACCTATGACACGGGAAGAACGCTATATGAAAGAAGCCCTGGCCCTGGCAAGGGAAGCGGCGCAGGCGGGAGAGGTTCCCGTGGGCTGCGTCATCGTCCGGGGGGATACCATCGTGGGCCGGGGCCGCAACCGCCGGGAGGAGAAGCAGTCCACCGCCTCCCACGCGGAGATGGAGGCCATCGCCCAGGCCAATGAGACCCTGGGCACCTGGCGGCTGGAGGAGTGCGAGCTGTTCGTGACCCTGGAGCCCTGCCCCATGTGCGCCGGGGCCATTCTCAACGCCCGGGTGAAGCGGGTGTGGTACGGGGCACGGGATGAGGCCATGGGCGCCTGCGGCGGCGTGTTTAACCTCTATATGGAACCCTTTGCCAACCGTCCTGCCCTGGTGGGCGGTATCCTGGCCCAGGAGTGCCGGGAGGTTTTGGGGACGTTTTTCGCGGCCCTGCGGCAGACAGGAAACGCTTGAGAGAAAGCACGCGGGGAGTGATTCCAAATCCGGTTGCCAAGAAACTGCGGAAAAGTGCAGTCCATTGATGTGGTGGCGTTTTGGATTCGAACCAAACCCCTTCGTGCCCTAAACACGACGACCCCAGGTCTCTTGGCCACATCAACAGGCTGCACTTTTCCTAATAAACGGCAATGAAGCTGCTTCCAGTTTCGAATGCCGACCCGGGTCCAGCACCCGGCGCAAGTGAAACGGAAACAAAGCTGCCTTTGGGAAATTCTTCTTCGGAGAAGAACTTCCTGAAAACAGTATGCCACAAAGCGGCAGAGATGGCAAGGACCCGCTGTGGGAGGCAATTTAGCAGATCGGGCGGGAAACCTAGGCCAAGATCGAAGCGGATACTGATGCCGACATCTCCGTTGACAGTAAGATCAACAACGGCGATTTGGCCAATCCAACCAGCCTTGCCACCGATGGTGACGCTGGGACCAAAGCACCGTTGTCTGCGTCCAGTATGCCACAAGGCGGAGGAACTGTCAAGAAAGCGCTGGGGGTCCTGGAGGGGGGATATACGCACCTGAGAGAAGGGCGCAGGCAGACCGCGGCAGAGAAACTGGCGGCGCACTTTGACCGGGCGGCAGAGATGTAAAGGAAAAACACTTTTGTGTGTATTTTTGTGGAAATATTTGGGAGTTACTGTGTATTTTCTGTGTCGTAAATATTGCATCCGATTACACCGAAATGCGGTTTAGTGACAATTCCAGAAATTTCTGGAAGCCCTGCGGCGCAAGACTTTGCGGGAATGAGATGTAAAAATGTGAGAAATGGCGGATGACCCAAAGATTTAAAACTTTTGTAACAATTCATGCTTTTTTGCTTAACAAATCCCCTGTATCTTAATACTTGCAAGAGACAAAACTTCTTTTCATCCGATCTTCCAAAACATAAAGAAAAAACCAGCCGCAAGGCTGGTTTTTTCTTTTCCGTTCCGGGAAAAGGGGCGGCCATTGGCCGCCCCTTTGGAAAATTGATGGCGTTGTGTCCGGGGTTCCGGTGTGCTATGATTTACATATCCGTCCGGGTATCATACACTGCAAGGAAGCCCAGCAGGGTCAAAGAACCGCCCGCATACAGCGCCAGGGCGGGGATGCTGCCCCGGTCAGCCAGGGCGGCCATGGAGAAGACCGCTGCCATCACAGTGCTTGCGGCGAAGCGGCGGGGGCGGGCATCGTCAAAGGCGAAGCCGGCAAGGTGGAAAAAGGCCAGGGCCAGGAACACCAGCGCCAGCAGCTCTACATAATATCCCTCCAGGGTGGGATCGGTGGAGAAGGCCCGGTACACCAGCACCAGCCGCACCACCAGCATCACGGCGGCGGGCAGGACCAGCGCACCCTGGAAGATTTCCCAGCGGTGACGGCAGGCGGAGGCGGCCAACAGGAAGCCGCCGGCGCTCACCACCGTAAGAAGGCCCAGCAACAGATGGGCGGCGGGGGCAAAACAGGCTCCGGGAAGAACGCCAAGACCGGTGGCGGCGTCCGCTGCGCCGGAGATGGCCATGAGAAATGCGCCCATGACCGGGAGCAGCAGGTCCGTGGTTTCCCCTATGGAAAAGAGGGCGGCGAAGGCGGGGCTTTTTACCCGCTTGGGAAGTCTTCGCCCCAGGATCAGGGCGGCGGCGCCGGTGAGGACCAGCAGGAGGGGCAGAGCTGTTCCCGCAAAGACGCCGGGGACGGCCAGGCCGGTCTCCTCTTCAAAGCCTGTGGCATTTTGCCAAAGGCGCAGGGCAAAGGCTGCCGCGCCGCTGACCAGAGCCAGGGCGGGGAGCATCCACTGTTTTTTCATAAAAAGGCTCCTTTCAAGGAGAGAAAATCAAATGTAACTTTTAGTATAACACGATGGCCTCGATTTGTCCATGTTCATGTTTTGCGCTATGGAGCATAGAATGTAGGACAGGCTGAACAAAGGAGCGTGAGGACGTTGAAGAAAAAGACCGGGGTGGCGCAGAGCCTTGCCGTGTCGGTGGGACTGGCGGCGGCATTATTTTTGCTGCCCCTTTTTTGCATCACTCCCGCCCGGGAGGCTCTCTTTAACCGGGAGGAGCGGGTGGAAGAAACACCGCCCCCTCCCTTTGTAAGCGGCGTGGCGGATGGCGAGCGGGTGCTGAAGGTTTTGGACGGGGAGACGGTGACGGAGATGGATCTGGGGACCTACCTTCTGGGGGTCCTCCGGGCGGAGATGCCCGCTTCCTTCCCGGTAGAGGCCCTGAAGGCCCAGGCAGTGGCCGCCCGGACCTACACCTGCTACCAGATCCAAAGCGGTTCCCACCACGAAAACGCCGATATCTGCACCGACCACACCTGCTGCCAGGCCTATCTGGATGAGGAGACGGCCCGGGCAAACTGGGGAAAAGAGGCCAACACCTATGAAGAAAAGCTCCGCACCGCCGTGAAGGAGACGGACGGCGAGGTGATCTTGTACGATGCCCAGCCCATTTTGGCGGTGTTCCACTCCTCCTCGGCGGGGCTGACCCGTCCGGCAGGGGAAGTGTGGCTCAATGGGCTTCCCTACCTGCAGGCGGTGGAATCCCCGGAGGATACGCAGGCCATCCCCAACTACTATAGCCGCGTGGAGGTCTCCGCCCGGGAGCTGCGGGAGAAATTCCTCGCCGCCTATCCGGAGATGGACTTTTCCGGCGAGAAGACCTCCTGGCTCACCGGGGCGGTGACGGACAGCGCCGGCAGCGTGGATACCATCACCGTGGGCGGGAAGACCATCAAGGGCGCCCAGGTGCGCAGCGTTTTAGGGCTCAGGTCCGCCTGCTTTACCTGGGAGGCGGGGGAGACCTTTGTCTTCTACGTCACCGGCTACGGCCACGGCGTGGGACTGAGCCAGTACGGCGCCGCCGCCATGGCGGAGGGCGGCGCGGATTACCGGGAGATCCTGACCCATTATTACAGCGGCGTGGAGATCGGAAATATGACGGCATGAAAACGGACGCGAAAGCGTCCGTTTTTTCTGCCGCCGCCGAAGCAGGAAAAGGTTTCACTCTTTTCAAGGGCCTGCGCCTATGGTATAATACATTTATTATGGGAAAGGAGGTCCGGGTATGAAAAAACGGCTGCTGGCACTGATGCTGTGCCTTGTTCTTGCGGCAGGCCTTGCCGTCCCCGTTGCCCGGGCGGAGGACAATGTGTTCTTCACCGCCATGGGCGAGAGCATCCTCCCCCTGACGGATGAGACCATGCCCTTCCTTTCCGGCTCCAACATTTATATCCCCGTCAGTATTTTTACCGGCACGGTGCGGAAGAATCTGGACATTTCTTCCACCTACAATAAGACCCAGAAGCTGGTGATCCTGTACCGGGGCAGCCAGTCGCTGTGGTTCGATCTGGGGAAGGACTATGGCCGGGACAACGAGGACAACATCTATTACCCCGGCGCCATCGTAAAAGGGGAGGAGGTCTTTGTTTCCGCCTCCCTGGTGGCCCGGTTCTTTGACCTGAGCTACTCCATCACGGAAGTCCCCCACGGCTACATGGTGTGGTTCCGCAAGGCAGGCTATCCCCTCTCGGATACCCGCTTTGCCGATGCGGCCTCCTACTCTATGGAAAGCCGCTATGCCGACTATCTGAAGACCAAGGCTGCCCAGCAGGTGGAGCAGCCTCCCCAGGAACCCCTTCCCCAGGACCCGGAGATGGACGGCAAGTCCATCTATCTGGGCCTTTCCGCCTCGCTGAACCTCACCTCCACGCTGGACACCCTGGAAAATGCCGCCGTCCAGGGGGCGGTTTTCTTCCGCCCGGAGGAGATGGCGGAGGCCGGGGGTCTTCTGCGCCGCTGCGCCGTCAAGGGCCACAGCATCGGCATCCTGGCGGACGCCTCGCTGGAAGAGCCGGTGACGGAGCAGGTCCTGCGGGCCAACCGGGCCCTGGAGGAGGCTACCTGCGGCCGCACCCGGCTGGTGCGGCTGGAAAACCCCACGGAGCAATCCGCCGAAGCATTGCAGGAGGCGGGCTATTGCGTAGTGCGCTTTGACCTGGACCGCTCCCAAAGCGGCCTGCGCTCCGCCGCACAGGCGGAGAATCTGGTCACGACCCTCTCCAAGCGCTCCGGCAGCGCCCGGGTCTGGCTGGGCGAGTCCTTGAGCAGTGTGGGCCTACGGACCTTCCTGCGCCAGGTCAAAGAGGCCGACGGCCGCTGCCGCGCCCTGACGGAAACCTCAGGCACCGTGCGCTGAGGGCACAGTTCACAGAAAATTCAACCTTCCTTCCATTTTTAGGGATATAATACAGGGTAGATCATCATGTAATTTTATTCGGAGGTATCGCCATGGGACGCAATATTCTGGTGGTAGAAGACGATCATAATATTTCCGACCTCATTCAGATGTATCTTGTGAAAGAGGGCTTCGATGTGCGCCTGGCCGCCGATGGCGGCAAAGCTCTGGAGGAGTTTGGCAGGCAGGTCCCGGACCTGATTTTGCTGGATATCATGCTGCCCGTGATGGACGGCTGGGCAGTCTGCGCCCGGATCCGGGAGGTGTCCAAGGTCCCCATCATCATGCTTACCGCCAAGGGCGAGGTGACGGACCGCATCCATGGCCTGGAAATGGGCGCGGATGACTACATCATCAAGCCCTTTGAGATGAAGGAGCTCATCGCCCGCATCAACGCGGTGCTGCGCCGCACGGAGATCCCCGTGGATACCAGCAAGCGGCTGACCTTCGATAAGCTTTCCATCGACCTGGATTCCTATCAGTTGGTGGTGGACGGCAAGAAGGTGGATACGCCGCCCAAGGAGCTGGAGCTCCTCTATCACCTGGCCAATACCCCCAACCGGGTCTATACCCGCAACCAGCTGCTGGACGAGGTGTGGGGCTTTGACTATTTTGGCGACAGCCGCACCGTGGATGTGCATATCAAGCGTCTGCGGGAAAAGGTGGAAAACGTCTCCGACCAGTGGTCTTTGAAGACGGTGTGGGGCGTTGGCTACAAGTTTGAGCTGGCAGGAGCGGACAAAACATGAGACGGTGGATCCGGGACCATTTTCGGGGCATCTACTGGCGGCAGATGCTGGTGACCATCGGCATGGTGGCCCTGACGCTGGTGCTGCTGGGAGCCTCCTTCTTCTCGCTGAGCTTTCAGTATACCCGAAACCAGAAGATGGATGCCATTGAGGCCCAGGCCAAGGTCATGGGCCAGCTTTCCATCAGCTACCTGGAAAGCGGCCGCTATATGAGTATGGAGGCCCTGCGCAGCGATCCGGACTTTCAGCAGCTGGCCTCCTTTGCTGCTGTTGTCTCTGACGCCCAGTTCATGATCTGCGACACGGAGGGCCACGTCCTCCTTACCACCGATTCAGCCCTCAGCGGCCAGGTGGTCACCATGCCGGAGAAGATGACCCGGGAGATCATGGAAAAGGGCAGCAGCCACAAAAACACCAAGCTGGAGGGCCTCTATGGAGAGCGCCGCTTTGTGGTGGGCGTTCCCGCCCTGAACCACACCACCCAGGAGACGGTGGGCGTTGTCTACGCCGTGGCGGAGATGACCAGCCTTGACGTTATGTGGCGGGGTCTGGCGGGCCTTTTCATCATGACGTCCTTTGTGGTACTGATGATCGCCTTCATGGCCTCCTCCATCAGCTCCATGCGCCAGGTCAAGCCCATCCGGGAAATGGCCCAGGCCACCCGCCGTTACGCCGAGGGCGACTTTGACGTGCGGATGCGGGATTACGGCAACAACGACGAGATGGATGAGCTGGCCGCCTCCTTCAATAAAATGGCCGAGGCTCTGCAGGAGCAGGAGCGCCAGCGCCAGGAGTTCATCGCCAACATCTCCCACGAGCTCAAGACCCCCATGACCACCATCGCCGGCTATACCGATGGCATCCTGGACGGCACCATTGCCCCCGAGGATCAGCGCCAGTACCTGGAGATCATCTCCCAGGAGAGCCGGCGCCTGAGCCGCATGGTGCGGCGGATGCTGGATGTGAGCCGCCTGCAAAATACCGACCCCCTCCGGGGCGGCAGCCACTTTGACCTTTGCGAGAGTATGCGCCGGGTGCTCATCTCTCTGGAAAAGAAGATCACCGACCGGAATCTGGACGTGGAGGTGGATATCCCCGACGAGCCTATTTTGGTCCTGGGAGACAATGATATGATCACCCAGGTGGTCTATAACCTGCTGGAAAATGCTGCGAAGTTCGCTACCCCCGGTACGGACCTGTATCTGGGCGTTGCCCGGCAGGAGGGGAAGGCCCATGTGACCGTCCGCAACCAGGGCGAGACCATCGAAGCGGAGGAGCTGCCCCGGCTCTTTGAGCGTTTCCACAAAAGTGACAAGTCCCGCAGCCGGGATAAGGATGGTGTGGGTCTTGGCCTTTACATCGTGCGCACCATTTTAGAGCAGCACAGGCAAGCCATCCACGTGACCAGTGAGAAGGGGGTCACCACCTTCAGCTTCGATCTGACCACGTTCCGTTACGATACCATCACAAAGTGAGGACTGTATGGAAGACAACCGGATCACCGATCCCCGGGAGGTAGTGGAGGTCTACCGCCACCCCGGCCCCCCGGAAGTGGTGGAGACTTATCGCTGTCCCCTGCCCCAGTGCATGCGCCCGGCGCAGCAGCGTGCAAAGCGGCGGGCCCTGAAGCGGCGGAAACGGCGCATTTGGTATTTTGCGGCGTTTCTTCTTTGTCTGGTGGTGGCCGCCGCAGCGGCGGCCCTTGCCTGGTTCCGCCCCTGGGAGGAGCCGGCCGCTCCGCCTGCCCAGACCTGGGAGGAAACAGACATTTCCATCCCCACCTATCCCACCGGCGGGGAGGCTTCCTTCCTGGTGGAGGAGCAGGGAACGGAGCTTTTGACCCTGCAGGAGATCTACCGCCGGGTGAACCCCTCCGTGGTCACCGTCATGGTGCAGATCGGCCCGGCGGGGGACTATACCCGCATGGCCGTGGGTACCGGCGTGATCTTCACCGCCGACGGCTATGTGATCACCAATTACCACGTTTTGGAGGGCGGAACCGACTGCCTGGTGGCCCTGGATAACGGCGCCACCTACCCGGCCCAGTACGTGGCCGGAGACGAGGAAAATGACCTGGCGGTCCTGAAGATCCAGGAGACGGGCCTTCCTGCCGCCGTCTTTGCCGACTCCAACGACCTGGTGGTGGGCGACGGGGTGTGTGCCATCGGCAATCCCCTGGGCGTGGAGCTGCGGGGCACGCTGACAGACGGCATCGTCTCCGCCATCAACCGGGATGTGGATGTGGACGGCCGCGTCATGACCCTCATCCAGACCAACGCCGCCCTGAACTCCGGAAACTCCGGAGGCCCCCTCATCAACCAGTATGGCCAGGTGGTGGGCATCAACGTTGTGAAGATGGTGGGCAGCTACCAAAGCGGTAACGTGGAGGGATTGGGCTTTGCCATCCCCTCTGCTTCCATGGAGCGCATCATCACGGACCTTGTGACCTACGGCGCCCTGCAGCCCAAGGTGTCTTTGGGACTGTGGGTACTGCAGGTGGGCGAGACCCTCCCTGACGGCTGTGTGGGCATTCGCGTGGACAAGGTGACGGAGGACGCTCCCGGCGCACGGGCCGGCATCCGGGTGGGGGACTATATCCTCCGCGCCGGCGGGATGGACATTGGCTCCAGTGTGGACCTTCTCCGGGCCAGGGACCGCTTCTATCTGGGACAGGAGTTCCCTGTCACCGTCTGGCGGGAGGGCGAGATTTTGGAGTTCACCCTGACGCTGGATCAGGAACTGGCGGGAGAATGATCCTGACTGTAATATCAGAGATGAAAAATACCCTCTGTTGTCGAAAAATGGCGGCAGAGGGTATTTTATCTGCCTATGTTCTGCCCAAAAACCGGGGTGGAATTTTGTATCAATTTTGATACTATTTTTTGCGGATTTGTTTCGACTTTTTTCGCCCCTGCCCTTATAATGGAAGCAAGAAAGAAAAAGGGGGTGAAGACATGACAGGGAAAAGACGGTGGCCGGCAGTTCTGGCGCTGTTTGCGGCAGCGGCGTTGGTGATGCTGCCCACCTCCCGGGGCGTGGATTCACCCCGGACAGAGCCGCTGGCGGCAGCGGTGGAGGCGGCAGAACCCCTCCCGGCGGCAGAGCCTGAGGGCAAGGAAGAGCCGCCTGTGGAGGAGAGCCTCCCGCCGGAG
>JAFOCY010000050.1 GCA_017380995.1 Oscillibacter sp.
CCTGCTGCTCCTGTTGCGGAGATGGATGAGGAAGTTCGTGACGAGAAGGCTTCTGCCATCCGCACTTTCCTCTCCGGTCTTCTCCAGCAGATGGATGTGGAGGCCCAGATCAAGGTCTATCTCCCTGAGAAGGGCCGCTATAAGGTCATTCTGGAAGGGGAGAACATCGGCGCCCTCATCGGCCGCCGCGGTGAGACCCTGGACGCCATTCAGCAGCTGACCAGCTACTCTGTCAACCGCACCGGCGGCCGCGCCCGCATCCAGCTGGATGCCGAGGGCTACCGCGACAAGCGTGAGCAGAGCCTGCAGCACCTGGCTCATAAGGTGGCAGCCAAGGTGGTCAAGTACCGCCGCTCCGTTACCCTGGAGCCCATGAACGCTTACGAGCGCCATGTGATCCACACCGCACTGCAGGATGTTGCCGGCGTGATGACCTACTCCACCGGTACCGATCCCAACCGCCGTGTGATCGTGGCCTACGACCGGGAAAAGAAGTAAAGCCTTTGAAAGAGACAGTGAAAGCTGTCTCTTTCTTTTTTTTCCCCATTGTGCTATGATTGAATCAAAGCTGACCTTTCGGAAAAATCAAGTGAAGGAGAGAACGTATGGGACGCATTCCTGCCGCGGAGATCTACCGCATTCTTTCTACCACCAACGGCGTGGTGGGACTTTATATTGAGGATTGTCAGACGGGAGAAAAGCTGGTCATCAACCCCGATGAGGTATTTCCCGCCGCTAGTGTCATTAAGATTCCCATGGTGGCTTTGCTGCTGCGGGACGGCGCAGAGGGCCGGGTGGACCTGCACAAGCCTATGAAGATTGCCCAGGAGAACCGCGTAGGCGGCACCGGCGTTCTCTGTGACCTGAATCCCACCTTTGAGCCTACCCTCTTTGAGATGGCCAAGCTCATGATCAACCTCAGCGACAATGTGGCAACCAACCAGGTCATGGATGTCATCGGCGTGGACCGTTTCCACGCATTTTGTGAGGAAATGGGATGCAGCCACTTTGTCTGGCAGCGCAAGATGATGGACTTTGTTTCTCTGGCCCAGGGAAAGAATAACTTCCTGCGCCCCGGCCATGTGGGTCAGGTGGTGTCCAAGATCGCCAGGGGTGAGTTTGTCAGCCGGGAGATATCCGATACCATCTATGACTTTATGTGCGGTCAGAAATACCGTACCAAGCTTCCCGCCCGCATCCCCGCCGTGGATTCCAATTCCTCCTCTGATCCCATTGAGGAAGGGGAAGTTATGGTGGGAAACAAGACCGGAGACCTTGGCTGTGTGCAGCATGACGTGGGTATTTTTGAGCTGCCTGATCACCGCCGCTATACCATCTCCATGTTCACCAAGGAGATGGAGAGCGACCAGGAGGGCATGGCCCTGATCGCGGAGGTGTCCAAGGCGGTGTATCTTGCCATGAAGTAAGGAGAAAAGTCCACGATTTTCTTGACATTGTGGAAAAACCGTGATATATTCCATTCATATTTGATGATTTGAAAGGCTTTGAGAAGGAAGAGTAGCCTTTTTTCCCCAATGAAGAGAGAGGACGGTTGGTGTAAGTCCTTGCGGGGGAGAGGCGAAGGCCCCTTTGAGCCGCGGCAGGGAAAAAAGTATCTGCCGCCGTTTCCCGCGTTAAGGGACAGAGTGCGCGTGTATCACGCGAATTCAGGTGGAACCACGGGTTTTATAACTCGCCCTGAGCCGTAAGGCTTGGGGCGTTTTTATTTTCAACCAAGTGACAGGCCAATTGGTTGAAAAGGATGCGGAGCGCTGCAGCGCACTCACTTTGTTCGCACGTTTGCGCTCCGAGAAGTGTTTTTGCCGACGTACACGCCGCCGTCAAAAACGATTTTGATTCTTTTGCAAGCTGCGGCTTGCAAAACTCTGCGAGGCCTTTTCTCGATCACCACGCATTACAAAAACAGAACAATTTTTCAATAGAAGGAGAAATAACAATGGATAACAAGCAGAAAACCATGGAAAAGATCGTGGCTCTTTGCAAGAACCGCGGCTTTGTGTTCCCCGGCAGTGAGATCTACGGCGGCCTGGCCAACACCTGGGACTACGGCCCTCTGGGTGTGGAGCTGAAGAACAACGTGAAGAAGGCCTGGTGGAAGAAGTTCGTCCAGGAGAACCCCTATAACGTGGGTCAGGACTCCGCCATCCTCATGAACCCCCAGACCTGGGTGGCCTCCGGTCACCTGGGCGGCTTTTCCGATCCTCTGATGGACTGCAAGGAGTGCAAGGAGCGTTTCCGTGCCGATAAGGTCATTGAGGATTGGTGTGCCCAGAACAGCTTTGAGCTGCCCAAGCCTATCGACGCCTTCTCTCAATCTGAGATGGCTGAGTTCGTGGCTGAGCACCAGATCGCCTGCCCCACCTGCGGCAAACATAACTGGACCGATATCCGCCAGTTCAACCTGATGTTCAAGACCTTCCAGGGCGTTACCGAGGACGCTAAGAACACCGTGTACCTCCGTCCCGAGACCGCCCAGGGCATCTTTGTCAACTTCAACAATGTCCAGCGCACCACTCGCCGCAAGCTGCCCTTCGGCGTCTGCCAGATCGGTAAGTCCTTCCGCAATGAGATCACTCCCGGCAACTTCACCTTCCGTACCCGCGAGTTCGAGCAGATGGAGCTGGAGTTCTTCTGCAAGCCCGGCACGGACCTGGAGTGGTTCCAGTATTGGCGTGAGTTCTGCCACCAGTGGCTGCTGGGCCTGAATATGCGGGACGAGGACCTGCGCCTGCGCGACCACGATCCCGAGGAGCTCTGCTTCTACTCCAAGGCTACCACCGACTTTGAGTTCCTGTTCCCCTTCGGCTGGGGCGAGCTGTGGGGCGTTGCGGACCGTACCGATTATGACCTGACCCAGCATCAGACTGTTTCCGGTCAGGATATGACCTACTTCGATCCCGAGACCAACGAGCATTATATTCCTTACGTTGTGGAGCCTTCCCTGGGCGCCGACCGTGTGGTGCTGGCCTTCCTGTGCGAGGCATACGACGAGGAAGTTGTGGACGAGGCCAAGAACGACACCCGTGTCGTCATGCGTTTCCATCCCGCTCTCGCTCCCTTCAAGATCGCCGTGCTGCCCCTTTCCAAGAAGCTGGGCGACAAGGCCCGTGAGGTCCAGGCAGAGCTGAGCAAGTACTGGATGGTGGACTACGATGAGACCGGCTCCATCGGCAAGCGCTACCGCCGTGAGGACGAGATCGGTACTC
>JAFOCY010000051.1 GCA_017380995.1 Oscillibacter sp.
CTTTAATTTAACTTTTGAAAGTGTTTGACAAAAGCTATTAATTGTTATATAATCAATAGGCTTGAAAAATAAAGCAGTAAAAAACTTAACAAATGCGCCGTTAGCTCAGCTGGATAGAGCGTCTGGCTACGGACCAGAAGGTCAGGAGTTCGAATCTCTTACGGCGTGCCAAAAATCCCGAAGTCGAAAGACTTCGGGATTTTTGTTTTTCCTTGACAGGGCATGGCCTTTCAATTAAAATGGTATGAAAAGTAGGAAAAATCATACCGCCAAGGGGGACTTACCATGAAATTTCCAAGTGGGAAAACCGCCGCCACTGTTCGGGTAGGAGAGAAGGGCCAGATCGTCATTCCCAAAGCTGCCAGAGACCTTTTGAACATTCGGCCGGGGGATACCCTTTTGGTCCTGGCGGACGAGGAAAAGGGCATTGCTATTGTGAAGGATGAGGTGATTTTCCGGCAGTTTGCGGATATCATGGGAGGGAATGGAACGTGAATATCACCTTTTTTTCCATCCCTGCCTGGGGTCACACCAACCCTACTGTGGAGGTGGTTCGCCAGCTGACAACCAGAGGCCACGCTGTGCGCTATTATACGTTCAAGCCTTTCCGGAGCGTTTTGGAAGAAGCGGGGGCGGAGGTCATCCTTTGTGACGAGTTTCTGCCGCCCCAGCCGGCGGATCTGGATGCACGCGTGGGAAAGGATTTTGCCTGCCTTGTGGAGATGGTCACAGACAGCACCTTGGCTCTGGATGAAAAGGTTATGGCCGATATGACCGCATTCTATCCAGACGTCATCGTCTCCGACTCGGTGTGCTTTTGGGGAAAGCTCTTCGCAAGAAAACTGGATATCCCTTATGTCTGCTCTACCACCTCGTTTGCTTTCAATCGGCACACCGCGCCGATGATGAAGCCCAAAGGGCGGGAGCTACTCTATTCTGTTCTGGGCCTGCCTCGCATTGGCCGGTGCATGAAGCGACTGAAGGCAGGGGGCTACCAGGTGGAAAACTTCCTGGACCTCATTCAAAATGACAATGAGACAGATACCATCGTCTACACCTCTCGTACCTTCCAGCCTATGGCGGAGACCTTTTCTGAGCGGTATGCCTTTGTAGGACCGTCTTTGCGGGAACTGCCGCCAGAGAGGGAGGAAGCCAAGAAAAGGCCGCTGGTATATATCTCCCTGGGAACTGTGATGTTTGACCAGCCCGACTTTTTCCGTGCCTGTTCCAAAGCTTTGGGAGATATGGATGTGGATGTGATCCTTTCTACCGGAAAAGAGGTGGGAGCGGCAGACCTGCCCGCCAACATCCAGGCGTTCCCCAGAGTGGACCAGCTGGAGGTGCTGCGCCGGGCAGATGTGTTTATCACCCATTGCGGCATGAACAGTGCCAATGAGGCCATCTGGTTTGGTGTTCCCACGGTGCTCTATCCCCAGCAGAGCGAAGAAGGAGTCGTAGCCGCGCGGATGGAGGAGCTGGGGTTGGGCGTGCGTTTGAGCGGTCATAAGGGCATCCGTGCTGCTGTGGAAACGATTTTGCAGGATCCCGTTTACCGGGAGAATACCCGCCGCCTTTCGCAGGAGTTCCACCGCTGTGGAGGGGCCAAAGCCGCGGCGGAAAAAATTGAGCGCTGCGGCAGAAAATAAGAAAAATCACCCTTGAAGTCGATCTTCAAGGGTGATTTTTTGTAAAGCGAATAACTTTTACAGCAAAGTGATGCCAGCCTTTTCGCAAATTTCATTTGTCTCGCTGTCCCAGAGGCTGGCCTGGACCTCGCCGATATGGCAGGTACCCAGCATCAGCATACAAAGACGGGACTGGCCGATACCGCCGCCCATGGTCAAAGGCAGCTCGCCGTTCAAGAGCATCTTGTGGAAGGGCAGCTCCCGGCGGTCGTTGCAGCCGGAAATGGTGAGCTGGCGGTCCAGCGCTTCCTCATCGACACGGATACCCATGGAGGAGATCTCAAAGCGGCGCTCCAGGACGGGGTTCCACATGAGGATGTCACCGTTGAGTTCCCAGTCATCATAGTCAGGGGCGCGGCCGTCATGCTTGATGCCGGACTTGAGGGTCTTGCCGATCTGCATCAGGAAGACGGTATGGTGCTCCCGGCAGATAGCGTCCTCGCGCTCGTTGGGAGTCAGGTCAGGATAGAGGTCCTCCAGCTCCTGGGAGGTGATGAAAAACACCTCCCGCTCGATCTTGCCCCGCAGGCTGGGGAAAGCCACGTTCAGGGCGTCGGAGGTCTCGCATACCGCACCCACGATGGCCCGAACACTGGACTTGAGATAGTTTACATTCCGGTCTTCCCGAGAGATGATTTTCTCCCAGTCCCACTGGTCCACATAGATAGAGTGGATATTGTCCACTTCCTCGTCGCGGCGGATAGCGTTCATATCGGTATAAAGGCCCTTGCCTTCGTGGAAGCCGTAGCGCTTGAGGGCAAGACGCTTCCACTTGGCCAGAGAATGGACCACTTCGCCGTTGAGGCCTACATCGGGGATATCGAACTTGACGGGGCGCTCTACGCCGTTGAGGTTATCATTCAGACCGGAATCATCCGCCACGAACAGGGGCGCGGAAACGCGGCGCAGGTTCAGGGCGTTGGAGAGGTTGGTCTGAAAGGAGTCCTTGATAAAAGCGATGGCCCGCTGAAGCTCGTAGTTGGGCAGGGGGGCGGTGTACCCTTCGGGAATATACAGTTTGCTCATGAAAAAACAGTCCTTTAAAATTGAGATTTGCGTATTTGCGTCAGAGAAGTAAATTCAGCA
This sequence comes from Oscillibacter sp., assembly GCA_017380995.1. GTDB lineage: Bacteria > Bacillota > Clostridia > Oscillospirales > Oscillospiraceae > Oscillibacter. The sequence goes on from JAFOCY010000051.1 coordinate 2,772, forward strand.
CCCAGGGAGTCACATAGGACTCCAGGGCGGCGGCTGCTGCCAACAGGGGAACGAGCAGCAGTAGATGGACCCGGGCCATCCAAACCATGCAGGCCCAGGGAGTCAGTGTGGTTTCGTCTTTGCGCAGGCGCCGCGTCACATTGTCACAGATCAAAAGACCCATGCCAAAAGAGAGGAACATTGCCGGAAACTCCACGATGCCGTGTGGAACAATGGCGGCAAAATAGATCCATAGGGAGACGCCGTTTTGCACATACCATGCCAACGTGCTGCCCAGTACCATGGCGTTGACGCCAAGGGAAAAAGCGGAAAGACGGAAAAAGGGAAGAAAGCCGTAGAGCATGATGAAGCCGCAGGCGGAGATGTTGTTGGTGAGGAGAAAGAGGGGATCGATGCTGCCGTCTTCACCGACCGCTCCGCTAAGGGAAGATTGCGTGATGGTGAGGAACTTTTCCTGCAGCTGCGGGAATAACATACTGAGGGCAAAGAAGATGACGACCAGGATGGAGAATGCAGCGGCACAGAGGCAGAAATAATGCTTCAGGCCATTGCGCCACAGTTCCCGCAGGGAAGTGTAGAGGTCCCGGAGGCTCATGCGTTCTGCAGCTTTTCGATGCCCTTCTTCAGGCGGCGCACAGTCTCCTCACGGCCTAGGATATGGCACACCTCCACGGCGCCGCCGGGAGTTACCAGCTTGCCGGCTGCGGCAATGCGCACAGGCCACATGAGGGTAGCATTCTTTACATTAAGACCCTCAGCCAGGCCCACCAGGGAGCCGTGAATGGTTTCCGCATTCCAGTCGGGGATCAGCTCCAGCATGGGGGTGACGGTCTGGAGCATTTCCAGAGAGATCTCGGAATTGGTCTTGGACTTCTTATTGGTGAAGAATTCCACGCTGTAATCGGGGAGTTCATCGAAGAAGTCCACCTTTTCGGGGATCTCGGTGAGCTTTTCGCAGCGGGCCTGCAGGAGGGCGGCCACCTTGGCAGCGTCGATAGCGGGATTCTTCACGCTCTGGCGGATATAGGGCTCAGCCACCTTGGCAAAATCTTCGGGAGCCATGGCGCGCAGGTAATTGGCGTTGAAGTAGTCCAGCTTCACGATATCGAAGATGGCGGGGGACTTGGAGATACCCGCGATATCGAAGGCATCCACCAGCTCCTCCAGGGTAAAGAACTCCTTCTCGGCGATCTCGCCCTTGGGAGACCAGCCCAGGAGGGCCACATAGTTGAGGACGGCATTGGTGAGATAGCCCTTGGCGATGAGGTCCTCGTAAGAGGGATCGCCGTGGCGCTTGGACATCTTGTTGTGCTGGTCCCGCATAACGGGGGAGCAGTGGACATAGGTGGGGATATCCCAGCCGAAGGCCTCGTACAGCAGGTTATACTTGGGAGCGGAGGAGAGGTATTCGCTGCCGCGGACCACATGGGTGATGCCCATCAGGTGGTCATCCACCACGTTTGCAAAGTTGTAGGTGGGCAGGCCGTCCCGCTTGATGAGGACCTGGTCATCCAGGGTGGAGTTTTCCACAGTGATATCGCCAAAGGACACATCGTGGAAGGTGGTGGTGCCCTCAGCGGGGATGCGCTGGCGAATGACGTAGGGCTTGCCGGCGGCCAAATTGGCGGCCACTTCCTCGGCGGTCAGGTCGCGGCAGGGATCGGCTTCCTTCACGAAATTGCCGGAATCCTCGTCAGACTCGGTCTTTTCGCAGAAGCAGTAGTAAGCGGCGCCCTTTTCCACCAGGAGCTCGGCGTATTTGCCGTACAGGCCGCGGCGCTCGGTCTGGATGTAGGGACCCACGGGACCGCCCACATCGGGGCCTTCGTCGTGGGTGAGGCCGCACTCGGCCATGGTCTTGTAGATCACGTCCACAGCGCCTTCCACCAGGCGGCCCTGGTCGGTATCCTCAATGCGGAGGATGAAAGTGCCGCCGGCGTGGCGGGCGATGAGCCAGGTGTACAGCGCGGTGCGCAGATTGCCCACGTGCATATAGCCGGTGGGAGAGGGGGCGAAACGGGTGCGGACCTTCCCCTTGGGGATACGGGCTTCCATTTCTTCAAAGAACTTCATATCCAGTGCCATGAAAGAACCTCCATGTCAATAAAATTGCGTAAAAATACAACATACATTATGGCGATTTGGATAGAAATTGTCAAGGGGTTTCGCATCCCGGCTGTTTCTGCAAAAAGCGCAAACCTTTTCGCAAAACCGATTGCACTTTCTTTTTCTTCGTGCTACAATAAATATAATTTGCCGTATTGCGCCCTGTAAGGCGAAGCGGCTTCTATATAACGAGGTGCATACAATGGAAACTACAGTGCAGAAGAAACGGATCCTCAGCGGCATCCAGCCCTCCGGCAACCTGACCCTGGGTTCTTACCTGGGCGCCATCAAGAACTGGGCTGCCCTGGCCGATGAGTACGATTGTTATTATATGATGGCGGATATGCATACCATCACCGTCCGTCAGGTCCCCGCCGACCTGCGCCGCAATACCCTGACCCAGCTGGCAGCTTACATTGCCAGCGGTCTGGACCCCGAGAAGAACGTCCTGTTTGTCCAGTCTCACGTCCCTGCCCATGCACAGCTTGGCTGGGTGCTGGACTGCTACACCATGTTTGGTGAGCTCAGCCGTATGACCCAGTTCAAGGATAAATCTGCCAAAAATGCGGACAATATCAACGCAGGCCTCTTTACCTATCCTGCCCTGATGGCCGGAGATATCCTCCTCTATCAGGCGGACCTGGTGCCCGTGGGCGGCGACCAGAAGCAGCACGTGGAGATCTGCCGCGACATCGCCAACCGTTTCAACGGCATCTACGGCGAGACCTTCAAGATCCCCGAGCCTTACATCCCCAAGGTGGGCGCCCGTGTGATGAGTCTGACTTCTCCCGAGAACAAGATGTCCAAGTCCGATAAGGACCCCAACGGCTGCGTCTATATGCTGGAAAAGCCCGAGGACATCATGCGCAAGTTCAAGAAGGCAGTCACCGACTCCGAGGCCTGTGTCCGCTATGATATTGCGAATAAGCCCGGCGTTTCCAATCTGATGCAGATCTACGCTGTGTCCACCGGCAAGACCTTCGAGGAGATCGAAGCTGAGTTTGCCGGCCGGGGCTATGGCGACTTCAAGAAGGCTGTGGGCGAGTCTGTTGTAGAGATGCTGCGCCCCATCCGGGAGGAGACTGAGCGGCTCCTGGCCGACAAGGCCTATCTGGAGACCATCTACCGCAGTGGCGCCGAGCGCGCCTCCCGCGTTGCGGACCGTACTGTCAGCAAGGTTTACAAGAAGGTCGGCTTCCTGGCTCGCTGAGAGGATTGGCTATGGTAGTTGAAACTAAGCTCTTTGGCTTTGTGATGCTGGCATTGCTGATGGCCCTGGTGGTGAGTTTCCTCACAAGTCCTCTGGTGAAGAACTTCGCCTACAAGGTGGGAGCCATCGATGTGCCCAAGGACGCGCGGCGTATGCACAAGACGCCGACGCCCCGTCTGGGCGGCCTTGCCATTTTCCTTGGCTTTATGATCAGCGTGATTTTGTTTGTCCCTATTCGCGGTGACCGGGAGATGCAGAGTATCCTCATGGGCGCAGTGATCATTGTGGTGCTGGGCGTTGTGGATGACATCATGGCCCTTCCCGCGATGCTCAAGTTCGTGGTGCAGATCGCAGCCGCCCTGATCCCGGCACTCAACGGCGTGGTAGTGGAAGCGGTCTCCAATCCCAATATCTTTTCTAATAATCCCTATTGGGTGCTGGATTGGCTGTCCGTTCCCGTAACGGTCCTTTGGATCGTGGCAGTTACCAATTCCGTGAATCTGATCGACGGTCTGGATGGCCTTGCCAACGGTGTTTCCACCATTTCTGCAACCACCGTTCTGGTCATCGCCCTCATTGCCTCTGAGGCACAGGTGGCTCTCGTCATGGCGGCGCTGGTGGGCGCCTGTGTGGGCTTTATGCCCTATAACCAGAACCCTGCCAAGATGTTCATGGGTGATACAGGATCTACCTTCCTGGGATTCATCCTTGCCACCATGTCCATCCAGGGCCTGTTCAAATTTTACGCGGTGATTTCCTTCGTAGTGCCCTTCCTGATCCTGGGCCTTCCGATTTTTGATACGGCCTTTGCCTTTACCCGCCGCATCGCTCACGGCCAGAGCCCTATGCACGCTGACCGCAGCCATATCCACCACCGGTTGATCGATATGGGCCTGAATCAAAAGCAGGCCGTGGCAACGCTGTATGTCATCTCTGCCATCCTGGGCCTTTCCGCGGTGGTCCTCACCACCGGAGGCGAGGGCAAGGCGTTGATCCTCTTTGCTGCTCTTTGTATTGTAGCGGTAGTGGCAGCCAAGGTGGTTTTCCCCAAGGAGATCACCGAGGAGCTGCAGGAGGGCTTTGAGCAGATGCTGGACCATACCCACAAGAAAGGCGGGGAAGAGAAAGATGGATAAGATCCGTGTGATGAGCGTTTTCGGCACCCGGCCGGAGGCCATCAAGATGTGTCCCCTGGTGAAGGAGCTTGCCTCCCGGGAGGAGATCGAGAGCCTTTGCTGTGTCACCGCCCAGCACCGTCAGATGCTGGACAGCGTCCTGGAGGTTTTTAACGTCAAGCCGGACTGGGATCTGGATATCATGACGCCCCGCCAGACCCTCTCCACCATTACAAGCAAGTGTATCACCGGTATGGATGAGGCCATCGACGCCCTCAAACCCGATATGATCCTGGTCCACGGCGATACCTCCACCACCTTTGCCGGAGCCCTTTCCGCCTTCTACCACCAGGTGAAGGTGGGTCATGTGGAGGCGGGACTTCGTACCTATGATAAATATTCCCCCTTCCCGGAGGAGATGAACCGCAAGCTGGTTTCCTCCATTGCGGACCTCTATTTCTGTCCTACCGCCAATAATAAGGACAACCTTGTGAAGGAGGCCATCATGGACGGTCTCTTTATCACCGGAAACACCGTAATCGATGCGCTGAAGACCACTGTCCGGGAAGATTATAAGTTTGCAACCGATGAACTGAACCACCTGCCCTATGACGAGAAGAAGGTCATCCTGGTCACCTGTCACCGCCGGGAAAATTACGGCGAGCCGATGAAAAACATCATGCTGGCCCTGCGGGAGATCGCCGAGCGGAACGCGGATGTAGAGCTGGTCTATCCCGTTCACCTCAGTCCCGTTGTCCGGGAGGCGGTGGATACGTACCTGCGGGGTGCGCCAAGAGTCCACCTGATCGATCCTCTGCCTGCTGATGAGATGCATAACCTCATGGCCCGCTGCTACATGGTCATGACGGACTCCGGCGGACTCCAGGAGGAGGCGCCTGCCCTGGGCAAGCCCGTTCTTGTGCTGCGGCGGGAGACAGAGCGGCCGGAGGCTGTGGAAGCCGGCACGGTGAAGCTGGCCGGCGTTGTGCAGGATGATATCGTTACCATGGCGGAGCGGCTCATTCAGGACAAGGCGGCCTATGCCAAAATGGCCCACGCCGTGAACCCCTATGGCGACGGAAATGCCTGCCGCCGGATCGCAGACGCCATTTTGTGGTATTTTGGAAAAGGCGAAAAGCCGGAGGATTATCTGGCATAACAGATCTGCAGGGAGGGAGACATGGATAAGCGGAATCTGAAATGGATCACCTGGGCCTTTGCCGTGGCAACGGTGCTGATCGTTGCCCTGATGCTGACCCATACGCTGCAGCGCAGCGTCCATATCACGCTGCCCGCTCCCTCTTCTGCTTCTTCCGATGTTCAGACGGACCCGGAAGGCAACCGCAGCGCCCTGTCCATCGTAGAGATCACGCCTAAGAGCGTCCAGGCTGCCATTGAGACGCTGTCCCGCCCTGCATCCTACCGCCGCACAGTGACGCTGGAGCAGTTTTGGGAAGGCGGCAGCGGCAGCTGGACCGTAAGCGCCTATGTAAAAGGCAAGTGGCAGCGGACTGACCGCCTGATGCCGGACCACCGGATGCGCCATACCATCACAGATGGTGAGACGGTGTATATTTGGTATAACAGTGAGAAAACTGTCTTTACCGCCCCGGCGGGAGACATTACCGCCGACCACGACCAGACTATTCCTACCTATGAGGAGATCCTGAATCTGGATGCTTCCCGGATCGCGGCGGCGGATTACCGGGATCTGGAGGGCCTTCGCTGTATCTATGTTGAGACAGCGGAAAGTGAAAATGGTTATGCGCTGCGCTATTGGGTAAGTGTGGACAGCGGACTGCTGGTAAGCAGTGAGAAGCTGTACCACGGCGAAGTGATCTACCGGATGAGCGCTTTGACGCTGGAGCCCACAGCCCCGGTCAACAGCGATTTTGCCCTGCCTGACGGCACGCAGCTGATCAGTCAATGAAAATGACGGAGCATGGCTCCGTCATTTTTTCATGTCCGCCCATTACAAAATCAGCAGCAGTCCCAGGGCGACCAGCAGTTCCTCGTCTGCTTTCTCTTGAGACAGCAGAAACAAAAGACCCAACAGCAGCAGGTCCCCGGTATCCACGCCATCTAAGTGGAACTGGTCCAGAAAGTGGCGGAGAATACCGGTGAGGCCGTCATTGCTGGAGCGGGAGGGGGACGGCTGCGGGCGCTGCGCTTCCTGACGGGGAGGCTCCTGTTTTGGAGGGACCTGGTGGGGCTGTTCCTCCTGGGAAATCCGGGCATAAGAGCCGTTGTCGTTTCGAATATAACGATTATACATCCCTCAGCCCTCCCATTTTGTGAGGAACTGCTTCCCCACGTGGAACAGCCGCGCCAGCTGCAGCGCCCGGTCTACTTTCGCCTGCCGTTCCGGTTTTAAATAGGGGGAGAGGGCATAAAGCAAACGCTTTGCGTTGGAGTCCTGCCCGCTGCCCAGTTCCTGCACCAGAGGCAGCAGTTTTAAAAGAAGGCCCGGATCCATTCCGCCAAGAGACGCTAAGGGGTTGAAGGACGTTTGGGGCTGCTGGACCGGAGGCGGCGGAGGGGTAGAGGCGTCAGCGCCGCCGGAGATAGACTGGGCCAGCTGCATGATCTGGGCCATTGCGTCGGGGTTGGAGAGGATGCTGCTCAGCTTATCATCGAATTCCGCCATTGTACCCACCCGCCTTTCTGATCTTTATTTTCTGGCAGCCTGGTTGATGCGCTCCACCAGCTGTGCTCCGCCGGGCGACTGCATGATCTCACGCACCATATCCGCCATTTTCGTGGTATCGCCCTTCATGGCGGATTGCACCGCCTGCTGCAGACCGGCCCCGCGGTCTTTTTGTGTCAGCAGGTGCAGCAGCGCCTGCCCATCGGGAGACTGCATGAGAGACTGCAAAGCGGCGGGGTTTTGCCGCAGCTCCTGGGTCAATCGGTTCATATCATTCATAAGATTCCTCCTAAACTGCTTCTTCGCCAGTATATGTGAGAAGAGGAGAAAAGGTTCATGCAAGGAAGGCTCCGAAAACCGAGAGGAAAATGGGGTTGTAGATATCGTCGATCAAAACGGCAAAGGAGGGGTAAAGGACCCAGGCAACATTGTGCCAGCCGTATTGGTCCATGACCGCTTTTTCGTTGGCCACGGCATTGGCTCCGGACCCACAGCCCCAGCCGCAGTTTCCGGCAGTCATAACGGCGGCGCCGTAATCCCGGCCAAAGAGGTTGAAGGAGATGAAGATGCCAAAGAGCGTCATGATCACCGCCTGCGCCAGAAGGATGATGCCCATCTGTCCTGCCACAGGAGCAAGGGCTGTGATGTCGATGGTCATGAGAACGAGCGCCAGATACAGCTCCAGGAACATATGCTCAATGGCGTCTACTTCGGCAGTATAGAAGGGGATCCCGGCGGCTTCCATCACATTTCGTGCGATGGCTCCGGCAAAGAGACAGCCAATGAACTTCGGCATCTCGATCATGGGAATGTTGTCCAGGAGGCAGTAAATAGGTATGCCGAGAGCGCAGAGCAGGAGGCACATGGCAAACATGGAGATCATGCGGCCGTTATTCAGTGTGGGGATCTCGCCGCTTACAACAGCGTCGGGTTTATCATTGGGATCAGACTTCAAGTGGTGGCGGCTGATCAGGAAGGCCGCTACCGGTCCGCCGATAAGAGAGCCCATGATATTTCCCATGGTTCCCGCGGCCACACCTACAGTGGTGGCGGATTCCGGCGCTCCCATCTCAATAAAGATGGGGCCAAAAGCAGAGGCCGTTCCCACGCCGCCTGCCATGGCGGCGGAGGAGCATTGTAGGGCAAGCAGGGGATGGAGGCCGATGAGATTTCCCAACAGGACCCCTACCACATCCTGAATGGTGATCAGAAGGCAGGCCGCAAAAGCGATGAGGATACAGAGCTTTCCACCTGCCTTTTTCAGCATTTTAAAGCTGAAGCCAAAGCCTACGCACATGAAAAAAAGGTTTTGGCAAAGGTCTTTGATGGTAGATGTTTCAAAGGAAAGACCTACGACACCGCCTCCTTTTAATAAGGCAATGACCACTGAGAACAATAGGCCCGATACCACCGGCGCCGGAATGGCAAAGCGCCGCAGCGTACCGGAGCGGGCCACGATGGCCCGGCCCAGGAAGATAACCATAGCCGCAAAGCCAAGGCTTGTGAGGTACTCAAAGTGGAAGGAGCTGACAGTTCCATCTGTTCCGGGGGTAAACGTGCCAAAATAGTTCAGAATGGTGTTCAACATAATGCGCGTTCCTCCTTGTTTGCAGTGGCAGCGCAGGGCGCATTGCCGCCTTTCCCTCCAACATATGCGCCCGGTAAAAGACCAATGCCCATGGCCGAGCAGTGTTTGAAAATCTCAGGTTCAAACGGTTTTGGTAGAACGCTTGGGTAAACGATCAGCAAACAAGTTGTTAAAATAACCGGGGGCTTTGGAATCCTTCTTGACATTCCATAAAGAATCCCTTATAATGCTATTTGCTCAATCCGGGTGTAGCGCAGTTGGTAGCGCGCATGGTTCGGGTCCATGAGGCCGTGGGTTCGACTCCCGCCACTCGGACCAA
>JAFOCY010000052.1 GCA_017380995.1 Oscillibacter sp.
ATCTTTTTCGCCGGAGGCAGCATCACGGACCCCTTGAAGAGATATCACCTGGAGCTGACCACCTCCCACCTTCAAGCCAGCCGGGAGCTGGGCGTCCTTTTGCGGGAGAGTGGGTATCCCCCCAAGAGCGTTTCCCGCAACGGCAGCTTCGTTACTTATTTCAAGCAGAGCGACCAGATCGAGGATTTTCTCACCCTCATCGGTGCGCCTGTTGCGGCCATGAACGTCATGACCGCAAAAATGGAGAAGGACCTTCGCAACGATGTCAACCGCCGCCTCAACTGTGATACCGCCAATGTGGATAAGGCCATCGGCGCTGCCATGGAGCATATGGAGGCCATCCGCAAGCTGCGCCAGGCAGAGAAGCTGGAGGACCTTCCCGAGAAAATGAAAGAGACCATTCGCCTCCGGGAGCGTTACCCGGAGCTGACTCTTTCGGAGCTCGCCCAGGAATTCGATCCGCCGGTGACAAAGTCCTGTCTCAATCACCGCCTGCGGAAGGTTTTGGAGCTGGCACGGGGACTGGAAAGTAAAGAAACGGAGGAAACAACAGATGGACCGCTGTAAACTGGCAAATGAATATCATGATAAGGGTTTTAACTGCAGCCAAAGCGTAGTGGCTGCCTTTGCCGACCTGACCGGACTGAGTTTGCAGGAAAGCTGCAATATTTCCGGCGGCTTTGGCGCGGGAGCCGGCACCGGAGAGCTGTGCGGCGCTGTTACCGGCGCCATCATGACCCTGGGCCTTATGACCCCGGTGGACATGGATGACCCCGTGGGCAGCAAAAAGCGCACCGTGGCCCTGGCCAAGGAGTTCCAAAAGCGCTTTTCTGAGCGCTTTGGCGCCCTGCGCTGCGGGGACCTTCTGAAAAACAAGGCCGTCCCCACGGAGGAAAACGCCCCCGCTGCCGTGCGTCTGGGCATCACCGGGCATTGCAGCGTCATGATCGTGACGGCTGTTGAGGTCGTGGAGGAGATGCTCACGGACCGGAATTGAGTTTTCACCGGAGCGCTGCCTTCGCACTGAAATTTACTGGAAAGGAGTCTTCCCATGTCGTTCGTCCATCTTCATGTCCATACGGAATTCAGCCTTCTGGACGGTGCCTGCCGTATCAAGGATCTGCCCAGGGTGGTGAAGGAAATGGGACAGACTGCCTGTGCCATCACGGACCACGGCGCCATGTACGGCGCTATCGACTTTTACCGCGCCTGCAAGGCCGAGGGGATCAAACCCATCATCGGCTGTGAGGTCTATGTAACGCCTCCCGGCCGCTCCCGGTTCGACAAGGTCCATGAGTTCGATTCTGAAAGCCGCCACCTGGTGCTGCTGTGTGAGAATGAGGAGGGCTACCGCAACCTCTCCTATATGGTTTCCATGGCCTGGACCGAAGGGTTTTACATCAAGCCCCGCATCGACATGGCCCTGCTGCGAGAGCACCATAAGGGCCTCATCGCCCTTTCTGCCTGCCTGGCCGGTGAAATTCCCAAGAAGCTGCGCAACGGCGAGTATGAAAACGCAAAAAAATACGCCTTGGAGCTGTCGGAGCTGTTTGGACCGGACCGCTTCTATCTGGAACTCCAGGACCACGGTATTCGGGACCAGGCCATCGTGAACCGGGAGATCCTGCGGCTCCACCAGGAGACAGGCCTCCCCATGGTCTGCACCAACGACGCCCATTACCTCCGCAAAGAAGACGCAGAGGCCCACGATGTGCTGCTGTGCATCCAGACGGGCAAGCTCCTGGAGGACGAGAACCGGATGCGCTACGAGCCCCGGAACTTCTACCTCCGCAGCGAAGCAGAGATGGCGGAGCTCTTCGGCGATTACGAGGGCGCCATGGAAAACACCGCGAAAATTGCGGAGATGTGCAATGTGGAGTTTACCTTTGGCAAGTACCACCTGCCGGAGTTCCAGCTCCCGGAGGGTTACGACAGCTGGACCTATCTCCAAAAGCTCTGCGACGAGGGATACCGCCGCCGCTATGGCGAGGATGATACCCATCGTGCCCAGCTGAAATACGAGATGGATATGATCGAGAAAATGGGCTTTACGGACTATTTTCTCATCGTCTCCGACTTTGTCCGCTACGCCAAGAGCCGGGGTATCCCTGTGGGCCCCGGCCGCGGCAGCGCCGCCGGCTCTATGGTAAGCTATTGCCTTGATATTACGGACATTGACCCCGTGCAGTACAGCCTCTATTTTGAGCGCTTTTTGAACCCGGAGCGTGTCAGTATGCCGGATATTGATATGGACTTTGGCGACACGCGAAGGGGAGAGGTAGTGGATTACGTCCGTAAAAAGTACGGCGATGACCACGTGGCTCAGATCGTGACCTTTGGCACCATGGCCGCCCGGGGCGTTATCCGGGATGTGGGACGGGTCATGAACATCCCATACGCGGAAGTAGACAAGATCGCAAAGCAGGTCCCCGGGGGCCCCAATGTGACCCTGAGTGACGCTTTGCGGCTCAGTAAGCCCCTTAGCGAGCTGTACGACACGGACCCCCAGGTCCAAAAGCTCATCGATACCGCCAAATCCCTGGAGGGTATGCCCCGCAACTCCTCCACCCACGCCGCGGGCGTGGTCATCACCAAGCGGCCGGTGTATGAGTACGTGCCCTTGGCGAAAAACGATGATACGGTGGTCTGCCAGTATGTGATGACCACCCTGGAAGAGCTGGGCCTTCTCAAGATGGACTTCCTGGGCCTTCGGAACCTGACGGTGCTGGATGATGCGGTGAAGATGATCCGGACCCACACGCCGGACTTTTCTCTGGCGGGCATCCCGGAAAACGATAAGGAGACCTTTGAGATGATCTCCCGGGGCCAGACCAGCGGCGTGTTCCAGATCGAGTCCAGCGGCATGACCGGCGTTTGCGTGGGCCTCAAGCCTCAGAGCATCGAGGATATCACCGCCGTCATCGCCCTCTACCGCCCCGGTCCCATGGACTCCATCCCCCGGTTTATCGCCTGCAAGCAAAACCCCAAGCTGATTTCCTACAAGCACCCCTCTTTGGAGCCAATCCTCTCCATTACCTACGGCTGTATCGTCTATCAGGAGCAGGTCATCCAGATCTTCCAGCAGCTGGGCGGCTACTCCCTGGGCCAGGCGGACATGGTGCGCCGGGCCATCTCCAAGAAGAAGGCTGCCCAGATCCAGAAGGAGAAGGATGCTTTTATCCACGGTGACGCGGAGCG
>JAFOCY010000053.1 GCA_017380995.1 Oscillibacter sp.
AAGGCCCGCCGGGCTGCCCTCCTTCACGACTGCACCAAGCGCCTGAGTCTTTCTGAGCACCTGGCCCTTTGTGAGCAGTATGGCCTGGAGGTGGACGAGCTGGAGAAGACCTCTGCGAACCTCCTCCATTCCAAGACCGCCGCGGCTCTGGCAGAGCACGTGTACGGCGAGTGCGGCGAGGTCTGTGAGGCCATCCGCTGGCACACCACCGGTAAGGCGGATATGACGCTTTTGGAGAAGATCTTGTACATTGCGGACTATATCGAGCCCACCCGGAGCTTTCCCAGCGTGGAGAAGCTGCGCAAAAGAGTCTATGAGGACCTGGACGCCGGGGTCCTGATGGGTATGGAAAATACCATCGCCTTGATGATGGAACGCGGCGGTCCCATCCACCCCAATACCACCGGCGCTGCTCAGGCGCTGCGCGAAAGGACAGGGAGAAACCGTGGATAAACAGGAAAAGGGCGGCAGCCGCCTGGAACAATACAACATTAAAAAATACGAAAAGAAGCCCCGCTTTACCAAGGGGCAAAAGGCCCTGATGGCCGTGGCCATCCTGTTGGCGCTGGCCATCGTGATCGTGCTGGCCTGGAAGAGCGTGTTCGTCCGCCCGGATGTGACCAAGCCCTCCCAGCCTTCCGCTCCCGGCAGCTCCGGCGCCGTGACGGATATCATCGACTACGGTGACGGCGTGCGCCCCCGGGCAGAGGGAGAGCGCAAGAGCAAGGATTACTACACCGTCCTCGTTCTGGGCCGGGATACCGGCGGCGGCGGAAACACCGACACCATGCTCCTTGCAAGCTATGACGTGACCAACCAGAAAGCCTCCGTCATGTCCATCCCCCGGGATACCATGGTGAACGTCAGCTGGGACGTGAAGAAGATCAACTCCGTCTACAATGTTTACGGCGGCGGGGAGAAGGGCCTCAAGGCCCTCTACAAGGAGATCTCCCAGCTGGTGGGCTTTGAGCCGGACTTTGAGGTCATCGTGGAGTGGGACGCTGTGGGCCAGCTGGTGGACGCCATCGGCGGCGTGTACTTCGACGTGCCCTACAACATGGATTACCACGACCCCTACCAGGACCTGGTCATCGAACAGGCCAAGGGCTACCGGCTCCTCGCCGGCGACGATGCCATGCAGGTCATCCGCTGGCGCAAGAACGATGCAAACAGCCCCTACGGCAATGTTCAGGTGGGCGACGACGGACGCATCAAGATCCAGCAGGACTTCCTGATGGCGGTTGTGAAGCAGCTGATGAAGGCGGAGAACGTGAAGAACATCTCCAAGATCGCCAAAGTCTTTGAGGACTGCGTGGAGACGGATATGTCCTTCCAGAACATCCTGTGGTTCGGCCAGCAGGCCCTCACCGGCGGCCTCTCCACGGAGAATATCAACTTTTTCACCATGCCCTACAAGTCCTCCAGCGCCTGGAGCCGCAGCTACCAGCAGAACCTGAGCTACGTGGTGCCCGACGCGAACGCGCTGCTGAAGATCGTCAATGAGCAGCTCAGCCCCTTTAAGGAGGTCTTTACCCTCTCGGACCTGGATATCATGTACACCAATGCCGACGGCTCTGTGGGTTCCACCTCCGGACACCTGGAGGACGCCCAGGCCGGAAAGCCCCCTGTGAAGCCTGTAGCCAAGCCGGAGACCAACGAGCCCTCCGGGGAAAGCGGAGAGGGCGGCGAAGGCGGCGGCAGCATCGTTATCGACCCGGAGACGGGAGAAATCACCGGCGAGGGCAGCGAAGGCGTTATCTATGACCCGGAGACGGGCGTTATCACCATCCCCGGCGTGGGAGAGGTCTATATGGACCCCGAAACGGGAGAGCTGACGCTTCCGGAGGGGGAAGGCACCGTGCCCCCGGAGGAAGAAGAGCCCCCTGTCTCCCAGGAAGAAGAAATGACCCAGCCCCCTGCGGAAGAACCGGCAGAAGGATCTGAAGAACCCCCACAGGGAGAAAGCCAGGAAGATCCCGCTGAGCAGCAGAGCGCTGAAGCGGATACGGAAGAATAAAGAAAGGAACGGAATGCTATGACACCCAAGGAAATGGCTATCATTGCCGCAAAGGCCCTGGACGAGAAGAAGGGCAAGGAGATCTCTGCTATTGAGATCACGGACCTGACCACCATCGCAGACTATTTTGTGATCGCCAGCGGTACCTCCAACACCCAGATCAACGCCCTGTGCGGCGCTGTGGAGAAGGCCCTGCATGAGCAGGCAGGAGAAGATCCCCTGCGCCGTGAAGGCTACCGGGACGGCACCTGGGTCCTGCTGGACTACGGCTGCATCGTGATCCACATCTTCTCTCAGGAGGCTCGGGAGTTCTACTCTCTGGAGCGCCTGTGGAACGACGGCAAGGCCCTGGACCTCTCCGAAGTCCTGACTGCTGACTGACAGCCCGGCGGGACGGGGAAGTCTGGCAACAACCCCTCCGCCCCTGCGGGGCTTCGGGGAGATCGACCCCTCCGTCACGCTTCGCGTGCCACCTCCCCTGCCAGAGGGGAGACAAGGTATAAAAAAGAGGGAATGCTCAGGCATTCCCTTTTTTTATTTAGTTACCCCGGCAGGAGCCGGGGAGGGGGCCGCTTCGCTGCCCCATTCTTTATATAGCAGATTTGTCAAGCGCAAAACAAGGCCACTTTTCAACATTTGGAGAAAGTCCTTGACAAAAGTGGCAAAGAAACATAAAATAAGCCTATTGTTAAAGACGATGATGGGAAGAAAGACAGGTATTCCTGCCCTCAGAGAGCCGGCGGTCGCTGCGAGCCGGTGGGGGAGACCTGTGGATGACTGCTCCCGGAGTTTTTCGCCCCAACGCCCAGGCAAGTAGGACGAAACGGCGGCCCCGTTACAGGCTGGATCGAGAAGATCACTGAGGGCTGTCCGGGTGACCGGCGGCTGAATCAGGGTGGTATCACGTAAGGCTTTACGTCCCTGACCGTTTTGGCGGTCAGGGACGTTTTTGCATACAGGAGGGAAGACGTGGGATACAAGGCTTTGAGCCGCTACCGCTCGGAACTGATGGGCGCTGCGATGCTGTGGGTCATGTGCTTCCATGCCATCGACCTGGACCTGGGCGTGGAGGCTTTGAACTTCCTCCGGGCAGCGGGCTTTGGCGGCGTGGATATCTTTATTTTGCTCTCCTCCATGGGCCTGGTGATGAGTTTGGAGCGCCGCCCTATGGAATATGGGGACTTTATGCGCCGGCGGGCAAAGCGCATCATGCCGGAATATCTCCTCATCATGATCCCTTATACCGTGTTTCTCCACTTTTATAAGGCGGTGCCCTGGTCGGCGGTCCTTTGGAACGGACTGCTGCTCAATTACTGGGTCCACTGCGCGGGAAGCTTCAACTGGTATATCTCCGGCGCCATGACCTTCTACGCAATCACCCCGCCTTTTCATGTCCGCTTCAAGGCCTCCCGCCGCCGGGAGCTGACCGCTGCCTTCTGGGTCCTGACAGGGCTTGCTGCCTGCCAGCTGATCATGCAGGAGGGATATTGGCAGTATGTGGATGTATTTTACCGCTTCCCCACCTTTATCTTAGGTATCCTCCTGGGATTCTACGTGACGGAGGATAGGAAGCTCGGGAAAAAGGACATCCTCTTCTGGGCCGGCTGGATGGCCCTGGGGCTTTTGTATCTGTCCCAATCCATGGCCCGGCGGACAGGAGAGGGATTCCGCCTGCATTTGCCTTTATGCCACCTGTTTCTCTTTACCACGGTGCCCATGTGCCTGACCATCTGCGCGGCCTTTGAGAAGCTGCCCCTTGGATGGCTGCAAAGGCCCCTTAAGAAGATCGGCGAGTGCAGCCTGGAGATCTATCTCTTCAATGCCAGCATCTTTACCCAGGTGGAGCTGCTGCGAAAATTCGTATCCTTTGGCCCCAGCAACCGCCTGTATTATCTCATCATGTTCACGGTGAACATTGCCCTGGGCATTGCCTTCCATCATCTGATGGAGCGCTTCGCCCCCCAAAAACGCTTACAAAAAAGTATTTCCGGATAAAGAAATCAAATGAAGGAGAGAGTTATGAAGTACGATTTTACTGCCATTGAGAAAAAGTGGCAAGCTAAGTGGCTGGAAGAAAAGCCCTTCACCGCCGTCACCGACGACAAGACCCGGGAGAAGTTTTACGGCCTGATCGAGTTCCCCTATCCCTCTGCGCAGGGCCTCCACGTGGGTCACGCCCGTCCCTTCACCGCTATGGACATCATCTGCCGCAAGAAGCGGATGCAGGGCTACAACGTGCTCTTCCCCATGGGTTATGACGCTTTCGGCCTGCCCACCGAGAACTTCGCCATCAAGAATAAGATCCATCCCGCCAAGGTGACCCACGACAACGTGGCCAACTTCCGCCGCCAGCTGCAGGCTCTGGGCTATTCTTTCGACTGGGACCGCGAGGTCAACACCACCGACCCCTCCTACTACAAGTGGACCCAGTGGATCTTCCTGCAGCTTTATAAGAAGGGCCTTGCCTACAAGGCCTCCATGCCTGTCAACTGGTGTACCAGCTGCAAGATCGTTCTGGCCAACGAAGAGGTCGTGGACGGCGGCTGCGAGCGCTGCGGCAGCGAGGTCATCCGCAAGGAGAAGAGCCAGTGGATGCTGGCCATCACCAAGTACGCCGACCGCCTGATCGACGACCTGGAGGATGTGGACTATATCAACCGCGTCAAGATCCAGCAGCGCAACTGGATCGGCCGCAGTGAGGGTACCGAGCTGAACTTCGGCACCACCCTGGGCGAGACCCTCACCGTTTACACCACCCGCTGCGATACCCTCTTCGGCGTGACCTACATGGTGGTCTCTCCCGAGCATCCCTGCCTGGATAAGTGGAAGGACTCCATCACCAACTGGGAGGCCGTTTCCGCCTACAAGGATGAGGCCGCCCGCAAGTCCGACTTTGAGCGCAGCGAGCTGAATAAGGACAAGACCGGCGTCCGCCTGGAGGGCATTGCTGCCATCAACCCCGCCACCAAGGAGCAGATCCCTCTCTTTGTTTCTGACTATGTCCTCATGTCCTACGGCACCGGCGCCGTCATGGGCGTGCCCGGCCACGACCAGCGTGACTGGGAGTTTGCCACCAAGTTCGGCCTGCCCATCATCGAGGTGGTCAAGGGCGGCGACATCACCAAGGAAGCCTTTACCCTCAAGGACGATACCGGCATCATGGTCAACTCCGGTTTCCTGGACGGCATGACCGTTAAGGAGGCCATCCCCGCCATGAAGGAGTGGGTCACCAAGGAGGGCCTGGGCCAGTCCAAGACCAACTACAAGCTCCGTGACTGGGTCTTCTCCCGTCAGCGTTATTGGGGCGAGCCCATCCCCCTGGTCAACTGCGAGAAGTGCGGCTGGGTGCCCCTGCCCGAGGACCAGCTCCCCCTGCTGCTGCCGGAGGTGGATTCTTACGAAGTGACCGATACCGGCGAATCCCCCCTGTCCAAGATGACCGACTGGGTCAACACCACCTGCCCCTGCTGCGGAGGTCCTGCCAAGCGCGAGACCGATACCATGCCCCAGTGGGCCGGCTCCAGCTGGTACTTCCTGCGTTATATGGACGCACACAACGACAAGGAACTGGTTTCCAAGGAAGCCGAGCAGTACTGGGGTCCTGTGGATTGGTACAACGGCGGTATGGAGCACACCACGCTGCATCTGCTCTATTCCCGTTTCTGGCATAAGTTCCTCTATGATATCGGCGTGGTCTCTACCAAGGAGCCTTACGCCAAGCGCACCAGCCACGGCATGATCCTGGGCGAGGGCGGCATCAAAATGTCCAAGTCCCGCGGCAACGTGGTCAACCCCACCGACGTCATCGCCGAGTACGGCGCCGACACCATGCGTCTTTATATCATGTTCGTGGGCGACTTCGAGAAGGCTGCCACCTGGTCCACCGAGGCTGTGAAGGGCTCCAAGCGCTTCCTGGACCGCGTGTGGAACCTGGCCGAGAGCGCAAGTGAAAGCTACGAGGAGTCCGAGGCCAACCAGCCCATCCTCCACAAGACCATTAAGAAGGTCACCTCTGACGTGGACGACCTGAAGCTCAACACCGCCATCGCCTCCCTCATGACCATGGTCAACGAGATGGCCGCCAACGGCGCTACCCGCGGCGATATGCGCACTCTGCTGCTGCTCCTGAGCCCCTTTGCTCCCCACATCGTGGAAGAGCTGTGGGAGATGCTGGGCTTTGCCGCTAAGGAAGGCAAGATGGCCTGCCAGACCGATTGGCCCGTCTATGACGAGTCCAAGACCGTTGCCTCCACCGTGGAGATGGCCGTCCAGGTTAACGGCAAGCTGAAGGGCTCCATCAAGATGCCCGTGGACAGCGCCGAGGAAGCTGTGGTCGCCGAGGCCATGAAGGTGGAGAAGGTGGCGAAGGCCGTCGAGGGCATGAAGCTGGTGAAGACCATTCACGTCAAGAACCGCCTGGTGAACCTGATCGTCAAGCCTCAGTAAGCAATAAATCACGTTTTTCAAGGAAATTCTCGAAAATTATTCTTGACAAGGACCAGGGGCGTCTGTATAATATCCTTTGTTGAAGCCATGTTTAATGGCCCTTAAAGTATCCTGGATTGAGCCGGATACCTCGGAGGGAGGGAAATATAGATGTCTGAG
>JAFOCY010000054.1 GCA_017380995.1 Oscillibacter sp.
AAATTTACATCGTCGAGGGCGACTCCGCAGGCGGCTCCGCCACCCAGGGCCGTGACTCCCGCTTCCAGGCCATCCTCCCCCTGTGGGGTAAGATGCTCAACGTAGAGAAGGCCCGGGCCGACAAGGTTTACGGAAACGACAAGCTTCAGCCTGTCATCGTGGCCCTTGGCGCCGGTATCGGCGAGGAATTTGACGCCTCCAAGCTCCGCTACCACAAGGTCATCATTATGGCCGATGCGGACGTGGACGGCTCCCATATCCGTACTCTGCTTCTGACCTTCTTCTTCCGCTTCATGCGTCCCCTCATCGAGCAGGGCTACGTCTATTCCGCCGTGCCTCCTCTCTATAAGCTGACCCGGGGCAAGACCACCCGTGTTGCCTTCTCTGATGAAGAGCGTGACCAGGTATCCGCCGAAATGCGCGGCGGCAACCCCAATGTGAAAATCGATATCTCCCGCTTTAAGGGCCTTGGTGAGATGAACCCCCACGAGCTGTGGGAGACCACCATGGACCCCGAGAAGCGTACCCTGCGCCGCATCACCCTGGACGACGCCGTGAAGGCCGATGAGACCTTTACCATCCTTATGGGCGAAAAGGTGGAACCCCGCAAGGAGTTCATCGAAAAGAACGCTCAGTATGCCGTGAACCTGGACTACTGATATGAAAAAAGCACACATCTGGCGTGGCTTTTTCTATGTACTGGGCATTTGTTTTCTCTCCATCGGCATTACCCTCAATACGAAAACGGGCCTGGGCCTCTCCCCTGTGACCTCAGTTCCCTACTCGATCTCCACCGCTTTTTCCCTGAACTTCTCCACTGTTCTTTGTTGGTATTATATTGCCTGCACAGTATTGCAGATTTTGGTAAAGGGCAAAAAAAGCGGCTGGAAAGAGATCGCCCAGGTACCGGCCAGCTTTTTGTTCAGTGCCGTTCAGGGACAGTTCGCAAAGTGGATGAGCTTTCTCACGCCTGCGGAAGCCTGGCATTCCTGGGCCCTTCTCCCCTTTGCGGTGCTGTTTACTGGATTTGGCATTGCCCTGATGGTGAATATGGAGCTGGTGCCCAATCCTGCTGACGGGGTCCCCGTGGTGGTATCTCAGGTCATCAAAAAAGATGTGGGCCTGGCCAAAAATTTTGTGGATGCCACGCTGGTATTGGTGACTCTTACCATCGACCTGCTGTTCAGCCGCCATATTGTGAGCCTTGGAGCCGGGACCATTGTTGCTATGGTTGGCAACGGACGGGCGGTGGCCCTTTTTGACCGGCTCTTCCAAATGAAAGTAAAAGATCTTTCCGGTCTTCTGATTTGTGCAAATAACGAAACCAACCTCTATAAGGAGGAATCATAACCAATGGCTAAAAAACCCCAATACGATCCTGAGGAGATCCGCTACCCCAACCAAAAAATCGTGGAATCCCCTCTGGTCCCCGAAATGGAAAAATCCTACATCGAGTACGCCATGAGCGTCATCGTGGGCCGTGCCCTGCCTGATGTTCGTGACGGTCTCAAGCCTGTCCACCGCCGCATCCTCTACGCCATGTATGAGGATAACCTCACCTCTGACCGGCCCTTTAAGAAATCCGCCACCTGCGTGGGTGACGTGCTGGGCCGCTACCACCCCCATGGTGACGCCTCTGTGTACGACGCCTTGGTGCGTCTTGCCCAGGACTTCTCCATGCGCTATATGCTGGTGGATGGTCACGGTAACTTCGGCTCTGTGGATGGCGACCCCCCGGCTGCCTATCGTTATACCGAGGCCCGTCTTTCCAAAATCTCGGATGAGATGCTCCGGGATATCGACAAGGAGACGGTGGACTGGGACCCCAACTTTGACGAGAGCCGCAAGGAACCCCGGGTCCTTCCCTCCCGCTTCCCCAACCTCCTGGTAAACGGTTCCAGCGGTATCGCCGTTGGTATGGCCACCAATATTCCTCCCCATAACCTGCGGGAGGTCATTGGCGCCTGCATCTGTGTGCTGGACGATCCCAATGCCACCCTGTCCGACCTGATGCAGCATGTCCAGGGTCCTGACTTCCCCACCAAGGGCATTATCATGGGCCGCAGCGGCATCCGCGCCGCCTATGCCACCGGCCGTGGCCGCGTGGTGATCCGTGCCCGCCATGAATTCGAGGAATTCGGCAAGGACCGCACCCGCATCATCATCACCGAGCTTCCCTATGTTGTGAACAAGCGGATGCTCATCAAGGCCATGGCGGAGCAGGTGGAGGACAAGCGCCTGGAGGGCATTTCCGATATCCGGGATGAATCCGACCGTAACGGTATGCGCATCGTTATCGAGCTCAAGCGGGACGCCAATCCCCAGGTGGTGCTCAACCGCCTGTTCTCCCAGACCCAGCTCCAGACCACCTTTGCCATCAATATGCTGGCCCTGGTGGATAACCAGTCTCAGCCTAAGATCCTCTCCTTGCGGCATATCATTGACGAGTATCTTGCCTTCCAGGAAGAGATCATCGTCCGCCGCACCAAGTACGACCTGAAAAAGGCCCAGGAGCGAGCCCACTTGCTGCAGGGTCTGCTCATCGCCCAGGACAATATTGACGAGGTCATCAAGATCATCCGTTCCCGCTATGATGACGCCAAGGAAGCACTGATGGCTCGCTTCGGACTGGATGAGGTCCAGGCCCAGGCGATTTTGGATATGCGCCTGAAAGCCCTCCAGGGTCTTGACCGGGAAAAGCTGGAGCGGGAATACAAGGAACTGGAAGAGCGGATCGCTTATTATAACCGGGTCCTCTCTGACGAAGGTCTTGTCAAGCAGATCCTCAAGGAAGAGCTCACCGCCATTGCCGATAAGTACGGCGATGACCGTAAGACCGAGATCCAGGACGTGGAGGATGAGATTGACATTGAGGATCTCATAGAAGAGGAGCAGTGCGTCTTCACCCTCACCCAGGCGGGCTACATCAAGCGCACCCCCGTCAGCGAGTATGCCGCTCAGTCCAAGGGCGGTATGGGAAAGAAGGGCATCACCACCCGGGATGAGGACTATGTGACGGATGTCTTCACCGCCTCCACCCATGACTATCTCCTCTTCTTCACCGATACCGGAAAGGTCTACCGGAAGAAGGGCTATCAGATCCCCGTCTCCGGTAAGGCTGCCAAGGGCACCAACATCGTCAATATCCTCCAGGTGGAGCAGGGCGAACGGGTGCAGACCATGCTTCATTTCCGGGAGACCAGTGAGGCGGAGCTGTATTTGATGATGGTCACAAAACAGGGTACGGTGAAGCGCCTGCCCGTGGAGGCCCTGAAGAATATCCGTGCCAGCGGTATCCGTGCCCTGACGCTGGATGAAGGAGACGAGCTGGTCAGCGTCCGGGAGACCGACGGCACCAAGAAAGTGCTCATCGCCACTCATGACGGCCAGGCCTGTTGTTTTGAGGAAACCGACGTCCGTCCCATGGGCCGTACGGCTGTTGGTGTGCGGGGCATCAAGCTCCGGGAGGGCGATTATGTCATCGGCGCCGATGTTGCAGATGAAAACAAAGAAGTTCTTTCCATCACGGAAAAGGGCTACGGAAAGCGTACCCCCGTTTCCGAATACCGTATTACGAACCGCGGCGGCCTGGGCATCCGGAACTATATGGTGACGGAGAAAACCGGCGGCGTGGTCGGAATGCGTGTGGTGGACGGACAGGAAGACCTGCTTCTGGTCACCCAGTCCGGCATCATGATCCGCACCGGCGTTGAGAACATCCGCACCGCCGGCCGTTCTACCCAGGGCGTCATCGTGATGCGCTTTAAAGAAGAGGGCGATCAGGTGATCGCTATGGCACTGACTGCAAAAGAGGAAGAAAACGAAGCATAAAAAGGGCGGGGCAAACGCCCCGCCTCTTTGTTGGAAAGGAGTCCTTATGAGTTACCGCCTTCTTGCAATGGATATGGATGGTACCGTTCTCAACAGTGAAAAGGTGATCACGCCCCGGACGGAGGCCGCCATCCGTGCAGCCATTGCGGCAGGAAAAGATGTGTTTTTCGCCACCGGCCGTTCTCCCATGGAGGTGGAAAAAGAATTATCCGCCTTTCCGGAGATGCGCTATGCCATGTTTGTCAGCGGCGCTCTTGTCCGGGATCTGAAAACCGGAGAAACGGTTCACAGTGTCCACATTCCTTTCCCCATTGTGGAAAAAATACTGGATATCGGAGAAAAAAGCCGGGGATTTTTGGGAATTTACGCCGGCAATAACGTATATGCGGAAAAAAAGTACCGCGGACACATGGGAGAGTACGGCTGCAAATGCTTTGAGGAACTCTATGAGCGGTGTACCATTTGGGTGGATGATCTGAGGGAAGCGGCACAGGAGCATCGTGAAGAGGTCCATAAAATCAATTTCTACTTCGGAAATGAGGAAGACTATCTTGCCTGCGGGGAGGAACTGAAAAAGCTTCCCGTTACCCGGGCCAGCGGTATTCCTCATAATGACGAGGTTTCTCCCTGTGGTGTCAACAAAGGAGAGGCGCTGCTTGCTATGTGCGAAAAGCTGGGCATCCCTGTGTCTGAGACCATCGCCGTGGGAGACCAGACCAATGACCTTGAAATGATCCGGGCAGCGGGCCTGGGTGTTGCAATGGGCAACGCAACCGAGGAGGTCAAAGCGGCGGCTGATGTGATCACAGCGGACTGCGATCATGATGGCGTGGCGGAGATCATTGAAAAATACCTTTTGGAAACATGAGGAGCAAGGCATGAAAAAAGTGACCCTGTACACGGATGGTTCCTGCTCCTGTAATCCCGGTCCCGGGGGCTGGGGAGCCATTTTGATGATGACTCTGCCTGACGGCACCCTTTATAAAAAAGAATATTCCGGCGGCAGTATGTCCACCACCAACAATATTATGGAGATGACAGCAGTTCTGGAGGGCTTGAAACAGCTGAAGGCTCCTTGTGAGGTAACGCTGGTATGTGATTCCCAGTATGTGATCAACGCCTTGGAAAAGGGTTGGGCAGTGGGCTGGCGGGCTAAGGGATGGAAGAAGGCGGACAAGAAAATGGCTGCCAATCATGAGCTTTGGGCTGCCCTTTTGGAACAGATCGAGGAAAACGGCCACCAGATGCACTATCAGTGGGTCAAGGGCCATGCCGAAAACCAGTATAATAACCGCTGCGATGAGCTGGCAGTGGCGGAGACAAAGAAATATGCAGCCATGCTGCAAAAGGGTTAATTTACAAACTGTTCACACGGGAGACATGATTTTGAAAAAATTAGAGGGTATGATAAGAATCAGCAAAGGGGTCTCCCAACCCGATGCGTGTTTTTTCTCCCTCCTAACACACAGCAAAAAGAGCTGCCGTTTGGCAGCTCTTTTTGTGTTGATATACACCTCTTGTCAACGGAAGAAAATAGATGTAAAATAATAAAGTTAAAACCCATTCCAAATTTGCGTTTATAACGCTGGGAGGATGAATTACGATGAAACATGGTTTTATTTCCGTTGCCTGCGGCGCTCCCAAGCTGCGTCTGGCGGACTGCCACTATAATGCGGAGCAGACCTTTACGATGATGCGTGACGCGGATAAGCGGGGCGTTAAGGTGCTGGTCCTGCCGGAGATGAGCCTTACCGGCTATACCTGCGGAGACCTCTTTAACCAGAGCTCTCTGATCCGCGGTGCTGAGGAGGCCCTGGCCACCATCCTGGAAGCCACCCGTCCTCTGGAGGTGGTGACTGCCGTGGGTTTACCTGTAGAAAATAACAACCGCTTGTATAATTGTGCTGCAATTATACAAAAAGGATATATTCTGGGCGTGGTTCCCAAGACTTACCTGCCAAATTATGACGGTCTGGCAGATTCCCGCTGGTTTGCTTCCGCTCCTGCGGAGAACACCACCGTTACCCTCTGTGGTCAGACGGTTCCCTTTGGCAAGCTGGTTTTTGCCTGCCGGGAGCTGAAGGATCTGAAGCTGGGCTTTGAGATCTGCGAGGACCTGTGGGCACCCGTCTCCCCTGCCGCGGAGCTTGCTGCCGCCGGCGCCAGCATCATTGGCTGCTGCTCTGCCAGCTTTGAGGCCTGGGGTAAGAGCAATTACCGCCGCAACCTTGTGGTCATGCAGTCGGCCAAGCTCCAGTGCGGTTATCTCTATTCCGGGGCCGACGAGGGCGAATCCACCTCCGATGTGGTCTTCGGCGCCCATCAGCTCATTGCCGAAAACGGAGAGCTCCTCACTGAGAGCCGCTTTGAAGGCGGTATGCATGTCAGTGAGATCGACGTGGAGCGCATCATGAGCGAGCGCCGCCGCACCCACCGCTTTGTCAAGAGCGCCCAGGGTGTGGAGGAGGTCCCCTTCTCCCTGACGGTCTGCGACACCAAGCTCACCCGCTATATTGCGCCCTCCGCCTTTGTGCCTGAGGGCAAGGAGGAGCGGGACGAATGCTGCCGTGAGATGCTTTTCATCGCTTCTTTGGGACTCAAGCAGCGCATGGCCCATACCGGGGCCAAAACGGCGGTCATCGGCCTTTCCGGCGGTCTCGATTCTACCCTGGCTGTTCTCATCACCGGCCTTGCCATGAAGATGCTGGACCGACCTGCAAGCGACATCATTGCCGTTACCATGCCCTGCTTTGGAACCACCGACCGCACCAAGAACAACGCCGTCATCCTGGCCGAGCAGATGGGAGCCACGCTGCGCACGGTGAACATTGCCAATTCCGTCCGCAGCCATTTCAAGGATATCGGCCACGATATGGATGACCATTCCGTCACCTACGAGAACGGACAGGCCCGTGAGCGTACTCAGGTGCTGATGGACATTGCCAACCAGACCGGCGGTATCGTGATCGGAACCGGCGACCTCAGTGAGCTGGCCCTTGGCTGGTGTACCTATAACGGTGACCACATGAGTATGTACGGTGTCAACGCCTCCATTCCCAAGACGCTGGTGCGCCACCTGGTGGGCTATCTTGCCAAGGACAATGTGGGCAAGGACGAGGCCCTTCACGATGTACTGGAGGATATTCTGGATACCCCCGTCTCTCCCGAGCTGCTGCCTGCCGTGCAGGGTCAGATCGCCCAGAAGACGGAGGACTTGGTGGGACCCTACGAGCTCCACGACTTCTTCCTGTACTATATCATTCGCTGGGGCTTCTCCCCCGCCAAGGTCTACCGCATGGCTATCAAGGCCCATGGCGATACCTACAGCCGGGAGGTCATTTTGAAGTGGCTCAAGACCTTCTACCGCCGCTTCTTTGCCCAGCAGTTCAAGAGAAGCTGTATGCCTGACGGTGTAGCCGTCAGCGAGGTCAGCCTTTCTCCCCGCGGCGTGTGGCGGATGCCTTCTGATGCCAAGTGGGCGCTGTGGCAGGCAGAACTGGAGAAACTCCAGTAACCAGACAGAGAAAAGGCAGGGCAGGGGAAATCTCCTGCTCTGCCTTATGAGGTTGCTTATGAAAAATCAAGCAGAACTTCTTTCAAGCCTTTTGGACATGGCTGAAGCGATGCTCATGGTAGGGGCGGAGGTCAGCCGGGTGGAGGATACCGTTACCCGAATGGGCTTTGCCTATGGCGCAAGGCATATGAATGTGTTCGTCATCACCTCCTGCATTATGATCACCATGGGTATGCCGGAGGGAGAGGACTTGACCCAAACCCGCCGTGTGCTGATGGCTGGCGGCACAGACTTTTTGAAGCTGGAAAAATTCAATGATCTCAGCCGCCGCTGCTGTGCCGGCTTGGTGGAGCCTTCCGCCATTGCCGGGGAAGTGAGGGAGATCTCTTCTCTTACAACGGGCCGCTGGCGGATGCATCTTGGAAGTGTTCTGGCGGCAGGCAGCTTTTCCGTCTTTTTTGGCGGCAGTCTGTTGGACGGTGGCGTTGCGGCCCTCTTTGCCCTGCTGATCTGCGCCCTGCAGGAAAAGCTGCTGCCCATCTCCATGAATCAGCTGAGCTTTAATCTGCTTTGTTCTGTGATCGTGGGCGTGCTGACGGGGCTTTGTACAAATTTGATTCCCGTTTTGCACCTGGATAAGATCATGATCGGTTATATCATGCTGCTCATTCCCGGAATGGCCATGACCAATGCGGTGCGAAATGTTCTGGGAGGCAACACCATTTCCGGCGTGATGCGTTTGATCGAAGCCGTCCTTTGGGCGGCTGCCCTGGCCCTGGGCTTTATGATCGCCATGTTTATCACAGGGGGTGGTCTCCATCACTGAGGGTATTATTCATCTGGTGACGGCGGGCTTTGGCGCACTGGGTTTCTCCCTGATCTTTAACGTGCGCAGAGAACTGCTGCCCGCAGCCGCTTTTGGCGGCCTTTTGGACTGGGGCGTCTATATGATGGCAGAGTGGTTTTTTGGGAACGGTGTGTTTTTGCCCTCCGTGGTAGCCGCAGCCTTTGCCTCCATTTACGCCGAGGCCATGGCCCGGGTGGAAAAGAGCCCGGCCACTGTATTCTATATTCCGGCGCTGATCCCCCTGATCCCCGGCGGATCGCTCTATTACACCATGAGCTATGCGGTTCTGGGCCAGTGGGATCAGGTGCAAAGTTACGGCGCCTCCACCGCCTACTGTGCGCTGGGCATTGCTGTTGGCATGAGCCTTGTGCTGTCGGTGGAATTTACCTTCCGCAAGCTCACAGCCCG